>JBNLCS010000806.1:0-2015 GCA_050303935.1 Bacteroidales bacterium | reverse complement strand
GCATTTACCGACGGTCTTTGATTATGCTCCTGGAAGCAGCATTTTTCGAATTACACCCTGAAAAAGACATCGTTATCGATCACTCGGTATCTTTCGGTGGTTATTTTTGCCGGATAGAAGGTGAAAAACAACTCAGTGTGAAGGAATTGGATGGGCTTTTTCAGAAGATGAGGGAACTGGTGGATCAGGATATACCCATCACAAGGCAAGAAGTGCCGCTTCAGGAGGCGATCAAACATTTTCAAACCCATGAGCATTTTGATAAAATGGGTAGGTTACTGGTATTGGTTGCCCTGGTATATGTATATTTTAACATCAATGAGATTATTGTTCCTGCATACAAATTAAAAGGTCACGAAGCAGAACATCTAAGGAGCATGTTAATGGGACACGACTCAATCATGTTCTGGATGGTACAGGTAGGAGGTTTAATCCTGCCGTTCCTACTCCTGCTGATCAAAAAAATGCGGAAACCATTGCCGGCTATGATTATTTCAGTTGTTATACTTGTGGGCGCATGGTTTAAAAGGTACCTTATAGTTGTACCTATTCAGGAACATCCATACCTGCCTATCCAAAATGTACCGGAAAGTTTTAAACACTACACCCCTACCCTGCCGGAGATTGCAATTACATTAGGCTCATTTGTCCTGGTTTTATTAATCATGACACTTTTATCAAAACTATTCCCGGTAATACCTATTTGGGAAATAAAAGAAGAACTTGAAAATGAGAAATAAAAGAATTTACATACTATTTGCCCTGCTGGGAATAAACGTTTTAATCTTTTCCCAGGAAAACTGGGAAGTTCCGGAAAATGAAAAAGAAAAGCTGAGCATACGGATTTTTGATGAGGAACTGAGGCTTGACGGGCAGCGTATCTACAATCTCTCGTGTGTCTCATGCCACGGCAGTCCCACCCAGGCTAATTTTACTATGATGGTGCCTTCACCGGGAGATGTGGCCAGTGGGCGTTTCCAACAACAACCCGATGGTGAATTATTCTATAAAATACAGAAAGGACGGGGGCCAATGCCTTCATTTGAAAATACGTACGCTGAGGACGAAATATGGAGCCTGATTGCCTACATACGGAGTTTTCATAAAGGTTACCAACAGCAAATGCCCAACCTGGAGGGAATTGAAATCCCTCAGCTTGAAATAGAACTGGGTTATGACGAAAATGTAGACAAGCTTGTGGTCAAAGTTTCTGACGATAAAAACGAGTTCAGCGAAAATGTTGCTGTCAAAGGTTATGTTAAAGGAATGTTTGGGAACCACTTTCTGGGCAAAGCAGAAACAAATGAATTTGGCATAGCTTATATTGATATTGACGCAAACCTTCCGGGAGATTCGGATGGAAAAGTCATGGTACTTATCAAAGCAACCAAAGGGTATGGAAGTGCCAGGCTGGAACAGAAGATTGCAGCAGCCAGGCAAACAATTAGTAAAAGTGTTATTGAAGGCCGGCATCTTTGGAGCAAGGCAAAAAAAGCCCCGTGGTGGATGATCATCGCATTCAATATGATTGGTATAGGCATTTGGGGGACCATTATTTATATCATCATCGGATTAAGAAAAATTAAAAAACTACAGTAATATAAAAAACAACTATCATGACTGTTAACAGGAGAGATTTTATCAAAAGCTCGGCTGTAGTTGCAGCAGCTACCACAGCAGGATTAACCATACCGGCAACTGTAAAAGCTTCGGCAACAGAAGCAGGATCAGGCTGGAAATGGGACAAGTCTGTTTGCCGTTTTTGTGGAACGGGTTGCGGAATTATGATAGCAACCAAAAATGATAAGATAGTTGCTGTAAAAGGCGACCCCCTGGCCCCTGTTAACCGTGGTTTAAATTGCATCAAAGGTTATTTCAATGCCAAAATAATGTATGGTGCCGACCGCCTGAAAAAACCACTTTTAAGAGTGGACGAAAATGGTAACTTCAGTAAAACGGGAAAATTTAAACCTGTTAGCTGGAAACGTGCTTTTGATGAAATGGAAGTACATATT
>JBNLCS010000805.1:0-3800 GCA_050303935.1 Bacteroidales bacterium | reverse complement strand
TATGGAATACAATCAAATTAAGGCTTTGCTTACCAAATATTTTGAAGGCACATCCGGTTTAGATGAAGAAAAGTTACTGGCCGGTTATTTCACCAGTGAAAAAAATATCCCGGATGAGTTAAAATATGCGCAGGAAATATTTTTGGGATTTCAGCAGGAAACTAAAATACGCTATCCATTTAAAGAAAAAAAAATTAGGAAGATACTTTATTTGGCAATTGCAGGAATAGCTGCCAGCCTCGTATTAATTGCCGGTATATTATTTTATCAGAACCAAGAAAAAAAACACCCCAACGAAATAACCCGTACCAACAATACGGATGATGCCGTGAAGATAATACTTGACAACGGTAATATTGTTTGGCTAAATAAAAACTCACGTATAACATACCAAAACCTTTCAAATCCTTATATCAATATTGTTGATATATCAGGGGAAGTATATTTTGAAATAACGAACCCTAAAATCTGTAGGTACCAAGTGCTGGCACAAACCTCCATTATTGAAGTCAATGCCCCTGTATGTTTTAATGTCAAGATTACACCCGTGAATAATAATATGGAAATAACGGTTAGATCAGGAGTTGTAAAAGTAATGGACGGGGGCAATGAAAATTCAATGGCGCTGTTGGTTACCGAAGGTAATTACTGTTCGGTAAACAGAACATATAATATTGCTTACACAACGGCCAACACAAACAATAATTACCTGGCATGGAAAACGGGCAGGCTGGTTTTTACCAATGAAACAATGGCCACCGTATCTGATATTTTATCTGAGTACTATCATGTAAAAATTGAATTCAACGACAAAAAAATTGCTTATTGTGAGTTTTCAGGGCGGTTTGAAAAAAAACCGATAGATTTTGTACTTGAAAGCATTAAAACCAAACTTAACCTGGATTATAAAACCTTTGACAATGTTATCGTTTTGTCAGGAAACAATTGTTTTTAGTTTAATTTAAAACATCTTTTATCATGAAAAAAATTTATTTAACGATCATATTGTTTTGTTACATTTTAACAGTTAAATCACAATGTATGATAGATGCATTGAATAAAATCAATAAAATTGATGGCACCTGTATTTTATACAAGGAACTTAACAATAGTGGACTAAATGAGATCAGTATCGTGTTAAAAGAAGGGAGTTATCATATTTATTTATTAAACGCCAGTCATGATATTACTGAATACAGGCTGATGGAACAAATAGATGATTCTGACATTCCATTAATAGTTGATGAAAGGTCAGAAAATTATTTAAAATACAAAATGTATAATGCCCGTAATAATGAATATAAATTTTCAGTTGAGTTTAATGTCCGTGATAAAGCATGCATTCTACTTGCACTTTTTGTTGTTAACGATGAAAGGGATAAAATAATTGAATATGCCAAATCAAAATCAGAAGCACCTGAAGGCACAGTAAGGGTAAGTAAGAACCTTTTCTTTGAAAAAACGGAAGTAAGTAATAAAGAGTATGGTGAATTTGTATTCTGGAATAAAAAAACATACGGAGAAAACTCAAGAGAATATCTAAACTCATTACCTGATACAACTACATGGATAGTTAAAGAAAAATATTTGCAACCGTATGTAATATATTATTTCAGGCACCCTGCTTATTCAAACTATCCGGTAGTTGGCATACGTTATGAACAAGCCAATAAATATTGCGAATGGCTTACTGACAGGCTAAATGAAAAAATATTTTTAGAAAAAAAGAAAAAAGAATATGAAACAGGACCGGAAACAGATAACATACCAACAATTTTTCAATATCGGCTACCTACCAAGCAAGAGTGGGAAATGGTAACCGGAATAGGGATTTCAGAAAAGTACAAAAAAATAAAAGCTAAAGATGGAAACATAAATGCCAATTTGCGTTTTCACAAAGGAAATGAAAATGATACCGAATATTCATCAATTACAGCTCCCGTAGATTCTTATTTTCCAAATTTGCTTGATATTTATAATATGATTGGAAATGTAGCCGAAATGTTGCAAGAAAAAGGTATTGCTAAAGGAGGTTCCTGGTACCATACAGAAAAGGAAGTAAGTATTAAAAAGGATTTTATGTACGATCAACCCACAAACTGGCTTGGGTTTAGATGTGTATGCGAGAAAGTATCAGAATAATCAATAATTACAGATTAAAATATCATGCTCTCCGTTTTGTAAAAGCACTTCACCTTTTAAATAATAGCACTTCTGCTTTTTTTAAAAGTACTTCACCTTTTAGTTAAAAGTACTTCTGCTTTTTTAAAAAGTACTTCTTCTTTTATACTATTTAGTAATAGCAATGACAATCAAAAGCTTTCAGTATATTCGGTAAATAAAATTTCCCGCGTTAAAAAATGTTTGTTAAGCCTGATTTTCGCAAAGGTTTTATATTTTTCACTGAAAACCTTTGCGGGAATTAGGTTAACCCCGATTTAGAAAATCACTCATTTGGGTGCAGTATGAAACCAGATGAGATGATTTACTTTATCGAATCCGCAAGGAAAACATTTTTTTATAATTATTGCTTGCGGATTTTGGGTTAAGAGTTATAATCTGCATTTTCAAGAAAATAGTATTTTTTCATAAAGCCAGATACATGGTTGGGTTATAAACAAGCAAAAATTAAAAACTAGCAAGTGGTACACATGAGAAAAATATCGCATATACTATTTGGAATACTTATCGTTTTATGTAGCAGATTAACTGCACAAGAAGTAGATATTAATAAATCCATTCTTAAAATAAGAAAGCAGTATGGAATTATAGTTAACAAAGAAGTTGAAAACCTTCATGTTGATACTGTAGATTTATCATGGTATCCAACACCGGAAGAAATGGCTGAAGCTCCTGCTAGTAGTATTAACAAATATATTATCTATCACAATAAAACAGATACCTTTTTGATTAAGAATATCAACTTTAAAGATGAAGGTGGAGCGTACTCTTCACGAAATACTTCGGTTTTTTTCTGGGAAAGTGCTCCATTCTTTTATTTTGAAGAAACTGAAGGATTATGGGAAGGGATTAGAAGGGAAACTCGAATTTATATTAAGGATAATAAAGTAATAAGAAAGTTGTACAAGGAAGCTCAATTCTTTTCTAATGAAGTAGGCAGTATTGAAGTATCAATGGATACAATACCTAACCAAACCATGCCGATTGAAGATGAGGATTTAGAAAGTATTACTGACTTTATTAGTTGGAGCAAATCTAAAATTGCAAGTAAAAGATAAAACTAAGTTATTGGTAATTTAAATCATAAGGTAAACGGATTTGACCATATAACCAGTAAAAAAGACTATATTAAAAAGAAAACGATTTAATTTGATTTTAAAATCAACAATAAGATAACTTTTGTTAACAGATTTATTAAAGCAACGATGTTTTGGACCAGTTATACGCGGAAGGCCCAGGTTTACGTTTTTTACAACCGGAACGTAGTGGTTATCACTGACGAAGGAAATAAACCTGGGTCCTTTCGGTATAATATAAGTATAAACCAGTCTGATCAATAAGCCTTGCCCAACCATAATCATTGTTATAAAACAAAAACGATTAATCGTAGGATAACCGTTTATATCCAGATATCTACCTGTAGCTAACGTTTTTGTTATTGACCGTTACTATTTTGTTAAAATTTTAAGGTTAAATTTTCAAAGGAATGTTGTATTTTGTGGGTATTGTTATAAACGAGTTGTGCAAAAAAGAAATTTATAAAAAATACAAAAGTTTAACTCTAGCTGCATTACTCGTTGATAGAGTTAAACTTTGTTTAACCCATAGGGTAGTTGTGC
>JBNLCS010000804.1:0-3916 GCA_050303935.1 Bacteroidales bacterium | reverse complement strand
CTGTAAGTGTTTTTCTGATGTGATTTTCAATACCTGCAAGGCAAGCCATCCTTTTTTCCAAACCTGAAATATTTGTACTATTCCAAACTTCATTTATTGTATAATTATATGCCCTGAACCGGTTATTACTTATTTCAGGATACTGGCTTAAAAAATTCACCTTATCAGCAACCAAGCTTTTTTTAGATTTTGCCCCTTCAAGTGAATACATGGTAAGGGCATAATCAGTAAATTTTTCGGAAAACCTTGCTAATAAATGATCCAAAAACCTGTTCTTACGGTCAATTGCATCATCTTCCGATTCTAATATTTTACCTAATTCTTCTTCATATTTATTTTTACTTCCTGAGGCATACAAAATTTCTTTTTCATTTAACGGGTATTCAAAATACGTTTTATGGTTTACCTTGTTTAAGGCAAACAATTTTTTTGTATTCGCCAATTGTGCAACATAATTTGCCAGAAATTGATCAAAAAACATGAGAAACCCCTTAAGCTGTGATGCCAAAGCCTTTCGTTTATCCGGAATTAAATTTGAAAGTTCTTCATCGTACACGCCGTAGGTTAATGGTAAATTATACTTTATCTGTGTATAATTAAGTAAATCCCGGTTTTTACCTTTAGGTAGTTCAATATCCCAATTTTCTTTCTTAAAATAAGGCTTGTCTTGTATTTTATAATCCAAATAACGCTGAAATACAGTTTCACTCGTTGGGAAAAAAGGTACATGGTTTTTATAAAATACAAGTTTTGATTTTTCAACACTGAGCCTTGGAACATAATTTTGGTGCACAGCAACCTGAAGTTCCCATTCAACATTTTTACTTATAACCGATTTATCATTTGCATCAGGAAAATTGGCAAGGTGTATATTTTTTATTGATACGACCCCTTTTATTTCAGACAAAACATTTATCAGATCAGACACATATATAACTTCTTTTCTTCCTGCTTTTTCCAATTCGTCATCATCGATAAAACCATTTGCTAACAGAGGTCCTTCAAAAATTTCTTCAACATTTCTTCCCTGGTCCAGCATTTCATCCAAACTATAAAAAACCACATCAGGGGCAAGGTATTTATCAATAACATAATATATATTGGCCAAAACATCTTCGGGCCACGCATCCGGGCTCAATTCAATATCACCACAAATAGCTATTTCTTCAACTTTGAGAGAATTTAAACCAATAAAATCTTCGCATAAATTACGGTTTTGTTGCAACGTGGACCATACTTGAGGTAACGTATCATTTATAATGCTTATTTTCCTGCGGTATTTATAGATCAGGTTCTTTCTGTCGCGACTGGTTTTTCCCTTAATTGCATAATTAATTTGCTTACTTACATATTCTTCAAATTCGGGAAAATTAGGTTTGTCAAGTAAATTTTGATCAACCACACTAATTGTATAATATTTATTTTCACTAATTTTAACTGTAACAGTAACATCTTCGGGTTGATTTTTCACTTTTATTTCAACCGATATTATGGCATTTATAATACTATCATCATTATCCCAATCAACTTTCGGGTTATCCCAATATGGAAAATTTACATCAAGGGAAAGTACCAGCCCTTCGAGCTCTTCCGGGCAGTCCTTAAATTCAGAGAATTCAACAGTTGTTTTTAATGCATTGTCGTTCAGGTCTCCCAACTCATCATCTTCATCAAATTCTATTAAAACCTTATAAAGGCCCCGGATCATTATTTTTTGATCTTTACCGGAATATTTGGTAAAATTCAGTGCTGCCTTTTTTTCATTAAACCAAATATCCACTTCTCCTTCATTTACTGGGATAAGCCATGCATTTTTAATCCTGTCAATATCAATAATTATTTTGCGATAATCATTTAATGTAACCGGGCTACTGGGTAATATTTCCCGGGCACTGAAAAAATTCTTTATACCTTCTTCTCCTTCCACGTTTTCAGCCAGGATATCTTTCATTTCAAAGCCGGCCCTGTAACTAACATCAGTAATCGCATAGCTCAATAATTCCAGCAATGTAATACCCGGGTCATGCGAATTATAATCTGTCCAAATCCGGCTTGCCAGTTTTTCAATATACCTGATTCCCTGTTTTCGCAGGAATTCATAATTTAATCCGGGTAAATCAGAACTTTTTGGAGATATGGTTATAACATCCTTCATGAATTATTATCAGATTTTATTATTTCAATAGTATCATAATGTGAACTTGCTGAAACCAATATAGCCCCGGAAACAGAAGCCATGGCAACATCAATGTTTTCTTTTTTCCCCTCGTTTTTGGTTTGCTGGTGCATTTTAAAATTGGTTACATAATCAACATAATCAAGTTCCTCGATAAAATTGATCACCCTTGATTTATATATTTTCCCATCAAACTGTATATCGGCGCCAACCCTAAATGCCCATGGTGATAAGTATTCCTGTATATCCCTGTCAATTTTATCGTGATGGATTTCCACGTCAATCCCGTGTTTAAATTTTATGCTAAACGCCACTTCCACCTCCTCAAATTCAGGATTTTTTACTTCAAGGTTTACAAATGGGGGCACGATACGTTTATTACCATTTTTCCCTAACAGGTAATCCTCAATATTTTTTAATTCAATTTCACTGGCAGAAGGCCTGATCGGGTCTGTTGCATTTTTATTATACAGGTTTGAAACTATAACAAGAGTTACGAAACCCGGTTTATAGTTCCCATTGATATCGGTATGGCCCTGACATTTTACTTTATATACTGAAGGGAATTTTTCTAAAACCAAATGTTCATAATCCCAAATAGTAATTGCCCTGTTCTTGTGCCGTAGACGTTCGCTCACCCGGGTATAAAAATTTTCAGACAGTTCCGCGGCTTTTCCTCCAAATGAACCAAAAGGTTGTTCCACATTTTTAATATTACTGTCTTTAACCAATAATTTTGTTAAACTTTCTTTTTTTAATGCTTCTTTCAACCTGTCCGGGTCGTTATTTTGATTAACAAATTCAGCAAGCGCTGCATTGGGTTTTATATCAATTAGTTGGTTTATTGCAGCTGTGTCCGAAGCCACTATACCCCTTATCCAATATAAACCGTTCTCAAGGACCGTACTGTTATTGTTAGCCTTTGCAGGAATTTGAAAACTAATTATACCGGAAGTCATAAACTCACTTGACGAATCTTTTAAAAGTTGCTTAGTTGAAAACTTAATCCATTTATTATCTGAAAGGCAACTCCAACTGATCGAAGGCCTGGGTATAATAGTTGCATCTCCGCTGCCCTCGGCGACCTGAAAAAAAAGTGAAAGGTTCTGAGATGGTATAAGGTCAGAAAATCCGAGATATAATGCACCTTCATGCGGATGTTTCGGCAAAAATGAAACTTTTTGAATTTGTGACAAATCAATTTTTTCCGTACCCAAGCCCCCTATATGATAAAATGCATTTTGGCCCAGCTCATTTTTTGAACTTCCTGCTAGTATTTTTTCTGTAGCTTTATAATCAATGCTTAAAGATTCTATTACCGGTGTATATGGTTCTATAGGCAGTGTTTCTTCTTCGTTTTTAATTTTTTTTACAATCTTGTCAATATAAATTTTTCTATAATCTTTATGTCCAAAGGCTTGAATAGTTTTGTCAACCCCCCTGAGTTGAATTTTTGAAAAACCGTATTTTAATGATTTTTCATATTTGTTAAATTTATCTTGTCCATAATAGCTGATTACGCGATCGATTTTCCTTTCATTTCCATCCTGCTTGTCCAATTCAACAGATATTTCTTTTAATAGACGTGCATCGTTGTTATCAAACAACGAAGGGGCAGTTTTAACAGAGGCATCAATTACCTTTTTCCAGTCCTTTTTCTCAAGTAAATGCATATCAAATTTAAAAGCCGAGTTGCTTATAGTTCCATCATCATAGGTTCCATATATTTCATTCAGCTTT
>JBNLCS010000803.1:0-2837 GCA_050303935.1 Bacteroidales bacterium | reverse complement strand
TTAAAATGCTTCATGATCTGGATCCTCATTCCTCGTATATTTCAAAGGATGAAGTTAAACAAATGAACGAACCCCTCGAAGGGAGTTTTGAAGGCATTGGAATTATGTTTAATATATTAAATGATACCATACTTGTAGTATCACCTATTTCTGGCGGACCGTCAGAAAAAGTAGGGTTGATGGCAGGTGACAGAATAGTTAAAATTAATGGTGAAAATGTAGGGGGCATCGGTATAACAAATACAGATGTACAGAAACGCCTGAAAGGACCTAAAGGCACACAGGTAGATGTGTCCATTCAAAGAAGAAAGATTAAAAAATTGCTTGATTTTACAATAACACGTGATGTAATTCCAATTAACAGTGTAGATGCGGCGTATGTAATAAAAGATAATATTGGCTATATCAAAATAAGTCGTTTTGCTTTAACCACTATGAAAGAATTTTATCAAGCTATGAATAAATTGCGGGAAGCTGGTGCTGAAGATCTTATTATCGATTTGAGCGGCAATGGTGGGGGATATCTGCAGGTAGCCTTTTGGCTGGCCGATGAGTTTCTCAGCGATGGAAAAATGATTGTATATACCGAAGGGGACAATAGCCCCAGGCAACCATATGAAGCTACCAAAAACGGCATGTTGGAAGATAGTAAAGTAGTGGTTATTATTGATGAAGGGTCTGCATCTGCAAGTGAAATACTTTCAGGGGCAATTCAGGATTGGGACAGAGGTGTTATTATCGGTCGACGTTCATTCGGTAAAGGTTTAGTACAAAAGCAATATGAGCTTAGTGATGGTTCAATGATCAGGTTAACAATTGCCAGATATTACACCCCAACCGGTAGGCTTATTCAAAAACCGTATGAAGAAGGATTTGAGGAATACTCAAGGGACTTAGTTACAAGAATTAATCGTGGCGAAACTTTTAACAAAGATAGTATCCGGTTTCCTGATTCATTAAAATACAAAACCCTGGTTAATGGCAGGACAGTATACGGTGGTGGTGGAATAATGCCTGATATTTTTATTGCCATGGATACTTCTTATTACACGAATTATTATCGTGAAATTGTAGGTATGGGCGTTCTTAACCGTTTTGTTCTCACTTATCTGGATTCTAACCGTGATAAAATAACCAAGGAATATAGTTCATTTGAATTGTTTTTCGAAAACTTTCAGGTTACTGATCAGATATTAAAGTCATTAATAAAATTTGGCAAAGAAAACGAAGTTGAGTTTAATGAAAAACAATTTGAAATTTCAAAAGAGCAATTAAAAATCATTATTAAAGCCAGGATTGCAAGTGACGTTTGGGAAACAAATGAGTTCTTCAGGGTAATAAATGTGAACAGTAATGAAGTTAATAAAGCGGTTGATGTGCTTGAAAACTGTGATGAATATCACAAAATTCTAATGAACTAATTACACTTTCTTTTTTTCAAAAATATTTCTTATGCAATCAGTACTCACCTGGATTCAGGAATATAGTGAAATTCTTGCTCTTATATCAGGTTTGATTTATATTTTTTTTTCTATAAAACAAATAATATGGTTATGGCCCCTTGGTATAATTTCATCTGCGTTACAGTTGATTGTTTTTTTCGAAAAAGGAATTTATGCCGATATGTCATTGCAGGCATATTATGTATTAATAAGTTTTTATGGGTGGTATTCATGGAGGTTTGGCAAGCCTAAAAATGCGAAAAAGTTACCTGTAATAAAAATGAACCAGCTTTCATGGATAATATTTATTATTTCAACTTTACTAATTTTTGTAATAATTAGGTTTGTTTTGGTAAATTTTACGAACGAAACGGTACCTAACCTGGATTCACTTACTACTGCATTAAGTATTACAGGTACAGTATTACTGGCTCGTAAATTTATTGAAAACTGGCTTGTTTGGGTTGTTGTTGATGTTATATCAACGGGGTTATATATATACAAAGAGATCTACTATCTGTCTGCACTTTATTTTGTGTTAACGGTTTTGGCAATTGTTGGTTATGTTAGCTGGAAAAAAGACCTCAGAAATGAATAGAATTGTAATAACAGGTGCAGAATCAACCGGTAAAACTCAACTGGCGTTGTTTTTATCCAACTATTTTAATGGATATTATGTTCAGGAATATGCCAGGGAATATATTGAAAATTTGGGGCGTCCATATTCTTACCATGATGTGGAATATATTGCCAAAAAACAATTAGAACTTGTAAATCTGGGTATTGAGGCAGACAATAGATTTATGTTCATTGATACATATTTTGTCATCATAAAAATATGGTTTATTGAAGTTTATGGTACTTACCCAGCCTGGCTGGATAATTATTTAAACCTTGAGAAAGTAGATTTATTTCTTGTATGTTATCCTGATATACCATGGATTTACGATCCAGTGCGTGAAAATGGAGGTGAAAAAAGGTTATATTTACACCATAAATATATTAAGGAGTTAGAAAAAAACAATTTGTCATATGAAATCATACGAGGTGAATTGGATAAAAGAAGTGATAATGCAGTTGAAATAATACATTCATATTTTAAATAGTAAAAGGCACATGGCGGATAAAAATTTTAAGATTATTGTAAAAACATTTCATGGTTTGGAAAATGTTTTGGCGGGCGAATTGAAAGGGCTTGGTGTAAAAGAAATTGAGGTTCAAAGAAGGGCTGTAAGCTGTATTGGTGATAAAGAGATGTTATATAAAATTAATTATTTCTGCCGTACGGCAATTAAGGTATTAAAGCCGATCTATGAGTTTCATGCCCGAAATGAAGTTGAATTGTACGATGGGATATTCCATTATGACTGGGCTTCAGTTATTGATCCCAAAGAC
>JBNLCS010000802.1:0-2504 GCA_050303935.1 Bacteroidales bacterium | reverse complement strand
TTTCGAAAATCCCTGCACTCAAACCCGGAATTGTCAGGATATGAAGCTGATACTGCCAAATCTATCCAAAAGTTTTTACAAAAATGTAAATATTCTCAAATTATTACTAATGTAGGGGGAAATGGGATAATTGTAATTTTTAACAGCGAAATCCCAGGCCCCTCGGTAATGTTCCGTGCCGAGCTTGATGCACTTCCTATCAAAGAAATAAATACCTTCCATTACAAATCGAAAAAACCGGGCATTTCACACAAATGCGGGCACGATGGCCACATGGCCATATTACTTGGTTTGGCAATATTATTTTCATGGCAAAAACCAGCCAATGGAAAAGTTATGCTTTTATTCCAGCCCGCTGAAGAAAACGGAGCCGGGGCCAAAGCTATTGTTAAGGACCCTGTATTTCAACAATTAAAAGTTGATTATATTTTTGCACTTCATAATTTACCGGGTTTTCCATTACATAATATAATCATTAAAGAAGGTGCATTTACAGCTTCCGTAAAAAGCATGATTGTTAAATTTAAAGGCAAAACCTCACATGCCGGTGAGCCGGAAAAAGGCACCAACCCGGCATCGGCCATGGCTGGATTTATTAAAAACATTGAACACCTTTCAAATAATAATCCTGAAAGAAATGATTTTTCATTAATTACACCGGTACATATGAATATGGGCAAGGTAGACTATGGTACTTCTGCAGGTTACGGGGAGGTACATTTAACCATAAGGGCCTGGACCCAAATTGAAATGGAAAAACTTGCAGAAAATATCATTTTTGAACTAAAAAAAACAAATGAAACGCATAAAATAGGAACAACATATAACTGGACACACGAATTTGTAGCGAATGATAACAATAAAATGGCAGTTGATTATATCAGACAAGCATCAGGCAATTTAGTTCTGAAAACTGAAGAAAGGAACCAGCCATTTAAATGGGGTGAAGACTTTGGGTTGTTCACGCAAACAATTAAAGGGGCAATGTTTGGCCTCGGGGCAGGCGAAAACTGCCCGGCATTACATAATCCTGATTATGATTTTCCTGACGATATAACCAGTACAGGAATTAATATGTTTTATGAAATAAGCAGGCTAATTTTAAAATGAATTCATTTCATACTTCGAAAATAGAGATCAGCAAATCAGCACTAAAACATAATATTGCTTTTTTTAAAAGCTACCTTAAAGATGGTGTTATATTATCATCGGTTGTGAAAGGAAACGCGTATGGACATGGTATTGAAACATACGTACCCCTCGCGGAAAGGTGCGGCATAAAACATTTCTCGGTATTCAGCGCACAGGAAGCGTTGAGGGTGAAAAATTCCCTGAATAAAAAGAGTACCATCATGATCATGGGATTTACCGATGATAACGAAATGGAGTGGGCCATAAACAACGGCATTGAATTTTATGTTTTTCAAACCGAAAGGCTAAAGAAGTCAGTGGAACTGGCAAAAAAAAATAAAACGAGGGCTATTATACACCTTGAGGTTGAAACCGGAATGAACCGTACCGGATTGCCTATTGAATCACTAGCCGAGGTGATAAAGATCCTGGAAAAAGAGCGCGATCATATTATTTTTAAAGGGTTATGCACGCATTTTGCAGGTGCAGAAAACATTGCCAACTATGTTAGGATTAAAAAACAACAGCAGGTTTTCAGGAAAATATATAAAAAACTGGAATCAAACTGCCTGGTGCCTGAATTAAGACATACCGCATGCTCTGCAGCTTCGTTACGTTATCCCAACACCCAGATGGATATGGTAAGGGTCGGTATTGCCTTATACGGTTACTTTCCAACAAGGGAGGTATGGGTTGAATACATGGGAAAACGCAGAAGTCATGAAAACCCATTAAAAAGGTTGATAACATGGAAAAGCAAGGTAGCCGATGTTAAATGGGTAAAAGCGGGTGAATTTGTAGGCTATGGGATGTCTTTCCTTACAGGTACAGACGTTAAAATAGCGATTATACCGGTAGGTTACAGCCATGGTTTTAGCCGCAACCTAAGCAATCATGGAAGGGTATTGATCAAGGGACAACGCATAAGTGTAATTAGCACCATCAATATGAGCATGATAATTGTAGATGTAACCCAAATGAAGGAAGTAAATATTGGCGACGAAGTAATTTTAATTGGTAATCAGGGCGATTTGGAGATTAGCGTTTCCTCGTTCAGTGACTTTAGCGACCAGATAAATTACGAACTACTTACCAGGCTGCCAGGGGACATTCCAAGAGAAGTGGTTACGTAACATTTAATTATTTTCGATAGATATTATTTCAAATTTTTTTCACAAATAATAAAAAATATCCTATATTCAACGTATAAACTAAAAGCCTCTTTAGCTCAGTGGTAGAGCAGCTCACTCGTAATGAGCAGGTCGTGGGTTCAACTCCCATGAGAGGCTCTTTTTATTACTTCCCTAATCAACTACCTCGCAGCAAGCTGAAGAGGTATGCCAGAAGAAACAAAAAATCTTTTCGCACCAAGG
>JBNLCS010000801.1:0-2827 GCA_050303935.1 Bacteroidales bacterium | reverse complement strand
TTGTAGCTTGTGCCTCATTTTGTTGAATCCTGAATCGCTCCAGGATTGCTAATGTTAAGAACGTTGTTTCAATCATAACCCCAATTCTTAGGGTGTTTTCAATGAATATTTTAGCAGGAACTACACCCAGCTCTTTTAACTGAAGTATTACTATTCCGATAAGTGTAAAAATGAATGCAAATAAAAACAGGACAGATGGCAGGTATTTAAAATTTATATTTAAAATAGCCCCAACTATAATAGAAAAATATGCTATTGTAGCAATTAGAGGTAAACCTATAATTGAAATCTGTAAAAATGGATATTCAAAAATGTATAAGAAAGCAAATAATACTGAAAGTACTTTTAAAATATTAAAAACTTTATCTATAGTTTTATACTTGCGGGCAGAAATTAAAAATGTTTGAGAAAACTTCAATAAGAATACTACCATAAAAGCAGGGATAAATGTTTTTAATTTGTTCGTAATATGAGGTATGTTCAACAATGCCAGAAAGCCATCATACGCCACAAAGAATAAAGAAGTAAATAACAGATATAAAGCATATTCCAGGTATATTTTTTCCTTTATGCTTTTATACATGAATAAATTAAAAATCACAACGAACAGAAAAAAGCCAAATATTAACCAAACGAATAAATTACTTAGTTCTTTATAAATAGTAAATGCTTTACTTTCTTTTAAAAGAATAGGAACGTAAACAGATTCGCCTTCGCCATCTATTTTAATATAAAAGTCTTTTCTAACACCAGCGTCCATTAATATATTGAAAGAAAAGAAATTATGTGGAATATCTCTGGATCCCAATTTTTTTGTCTCACCAGTTTTTATCAACTTGACTTCTGAAGAATTATTAATTTCATAAAATTCTATCAAGTTAAGGTCTGGGTTCAGGATACTGAAAATATAATGTAAATCAACAGAATCTGAATTTCTTAGTGAGAAATGAAGCCATATAGGGTGTTGAATAAATCCAAAATTAATACTATTCCTCTTGTTTAATTCAAAATATTCTTCCAGTTCACCAATGTTTTCAATAGATGTATTATTAAATGTATCAACTAAAAAACTTATATTATTAATGATAGGAACAGTTTCAACTTTTGAATTTACATTTATGTCATTATGTGCATGTATAAGAATCAAGGTATTCCATAATAAAACGATAAATAGTATTGATCTTTTTTTCATGTAACCCTCCAATTTCATTATTTATGTAATTCCTACTTCTTTCAGTATAATTTTTTCAATCAGTTTGTTTGAAAGAATTTTTTTTAAAAAGATAAGCAAACCAGCCATTCTTCCAACAGAATATAAATAATTTGGATTTTTCCTGGAAAGGATTTTTGAAATTAAATAGGCAACTTTATCAGGCCCCGGGGCTTTTTTCATATTTTCTTCAACATTTTGATTAATGGCATTTATTTGTTCATTATACACAGAACCTTCTTTGATGATAACGTTCGATTTCATATTGGTGTTTATGTCTGAGGGCAACACTAAAACAACCTTAATTCCATATTTTTTTAATTCCATTCTGAGCGACCAGGTAAACCCAGACAAGGCACTTTTAGATGCAACATAACCGGAAGCAAAAGGTATGGCAAACCGGTCTGCAATTGAGCCAATATTTATTATGTATCCTTTTTTAGCTTCTCTCATTCCTTTTATAAACCCTTTTATGAGTTTTACGGCACCAAAAAAGTTGACTTCAAATATTTCATTTAGTTTTTCAATAGGAACATCTTCAACAGAATTTACCTGAACAATTCCTGAACAATTAATCAAAATATCTACATTGCTTATTTCGTTTATACAATCTTCAATAGATTTTTGATCCCTGAAATCAACCTGTAAATATGAAATATTTTCATTTGGATCCTTAATTTTAGAGATATCTGTGGTGGTACCATATATCTTGTAATTATTGTTTTTGGCAAGATGGTTTCCAATGGCGTTTCCAATTCCGCCGGAGATACCGGTAATCAGTACTTTTTTCATTTTTATCAAAGCGATATTTTTAGTAGGTCATCAATTTACAAAATTATCGGAACTTGCAAAAGCGTTATGCTAAATTGTCAATTAAATGGCTGTTATTGTTTCTGATAAAGTAGTTATAAAATTTTCAACATCTTTCTTTGAGAGATGCCGCGTTAACGTAATACGTATACCACTATCTTCTTCGCAAACAGCCGGATATACAGCAGATAAAGTAAAGTAACCTTTTTTAATTAGTTTTTCAAGAACCATAAAAGTATCTTTCACATTACCAACTTTTAATAACTTAATTGGTGAATTATTTTCAATAGCCGTATTTATTTTTTTTTCTTTTGCTATAATGTTAAAATAGCGAATAAGGTCAAATAATTCTTTTTGATATTCTTCGTGCAACGAAGACAATTGTAATTTAAGAGATGCTAAGACTGCCGCTAGTGTTGAAGGTTGTATGGGGCCTGAAAAGATCATTGTTTGTCCGGTAAGCCGTATAATATCTGCGAGGTCTTTATCTTTAACAATAATAAGCCCACCACTTCCAGCTACTGACTTGGCAAACGATTCAATTACCACCATTCTGGGATGTAATTCTACATGCTCAAATACATAACCACGGCCATTTTTACCATACCAGCCTGTACCATGCGCATCGTCAACATATGCATAAAAATTATCATATTTTTCCAGGAGTTCATATAAACCAACAATATCTATATAATCACCATGCATGCTATAAATGCTGTCGGCACAATACCAAATGTTTCTATGCCCTTCTTTCGTGAGGCGTTTAATTAAATATTCCAGATAATTTATATCATTATGTTTTGTTGG
>JBNLCS010000800.1:0-9217 GCA_050303935.1 Bacteroidales bacterium | reverse complement strand
TCTGGATTATTTAGATTCGGTTAGCATTATTGATGGTTTTATTATAACAGGGGGTGCTGCAAATGGTAATACCAGTGATAATAGTAATCGTGGAGGAGGAATATATTCATATTTTGCCGATCTGAAAATAAAAAATGTTGCCATCGTTGGTAATTATTCAATCCTTTATGGTGCCGGAATCTATTTTAATTATTCAGCACCCACGGTTGTGAATGCAACCATCACAAATAATGTAATTGGTAATGATAATTACGTTGGCACAGGTGTATATAACTATTACAATAATGGAACTTACATAAATACATTATTATCAGAAAACTTACCTTCACACCAGCCATGCACGTACAATGCTTTTTACAGTCCGGCATTTTATAACAGTCTTATTCAAGGATCTGGTGGAAGCACTGACTGGGATACCAGCTTTGGGGCAGACAGTACAAATAACCTTGATACGATCTCTGGTTTGGTAAGCCCTGAAAACAATGATATGCGGCTATTTGATTCCAGTCCGCTGATTGGAGCAGGATTGGCAATGTATGGCAACAACATTGGATATTACCAGGAAAGTGGAATCACGGAACCATCATTGACCTTACCTGACACCATGGATTACTCAGGAGAACTAGCCATCGGTTATTCTGCAGAACAAGATACTATCACTATTAATGGAACGAACATGATGGACAACCTTTATTTTGTAAGAAATGAAGATTTTGAAATAAGCCCTGTTTCAAACTACTATGATGATCAGCTTGATACAGTATTTTTCACTCCTTCATCGGGTAATATAACAGATACCCTTTTTGTTAGGTTTACACCTAAAAATGAAAGTGACATTTTTGACAGTATCTATTACTACAGTTATGGAATAGGTGAAAATTACATATTTGTTTCGGGGTTTGGTATAAAACCAACTATACATGTTGAATCCGGAACATTAGCCTTTGGAAGTATTGCCAGAAGAGATAGTGCTGAAGAACAATCATACATTGTATCTGGGAAATATCTTACCAATGGAATTACAATTGCAGCTCCCACAGGATACGAAATATCAACTACAAGTGGCGATTATAGTGGTAAAACCGATACAATAATGTTATCTCTTGTTTCTGATAGCGTGCCACAAACTACAATTTATGCCCGTTTTATGCCCACCTCATCGGGTAGCTATAATGGAAACCTGATACATACGAGCAGTGGGGCTGATCTTGTTAACAAATCTGTTACAGGTAACGGGTCCATACCTCCAAGATATTATGTAAAGGCTGATGCCATTGGTGATAACGACGGATCTAGCTGGATGCACGCTTATACCAGTTTGCAAACTGCACTTAACGTAACCGGAAACGGAGATACTATATTTGTAGCATCAGGTATTTACACACCTTCAACATTTAACAGAGATGCACCCTTTATGGATGTGTATGGTAAGAAACTATTCGGAGGACTGGTTGGTAATGAAGCTGTAATAGATTCAACTGTTTTGGCCAATCGCGATTTCACCATCAACGAAACCATTCTAAGCGGTGATATAGATGGCAATGATGATATTGGAATAACATCCGATAATAGCTATAACATATTTGAAATAAAATCATCTGATGCTTTATCTGCTATTACAAATTCAACCATCATTGATGGATTCACCATAAGTAATGGTATTGCTAATGGAGGAAGTACCGATGATTACCGGGGAGGAGGTATTTACCTCATGAATAGTGGTTATGGAGAATGTAGCCCATTGTTGCGTAATCTGATTATTAAAAATAACTCAGCACGATCAGGAGGAGGCGTATATATGGAAGCCGTCCTAAATGCCAACAGTCAATTAGCCCCTGTTTTTGAAAATGTGATTTTTGAAAACAACACAGCTACCGGAGGTACTTTTAGTGCTGGTGGAGGAATTTACTGTTATGCCAGTGGGACATCCCCTAACAATGCAAGTTTTGTTAATACCGCATTTATAAATAACCAGGCCGATGATAATGGCGGAGGTATGTATATTTTGGCAGGTTCACAAGGTAACCCGGCAGATGTAAATATTACAATTACAAATACCACTTTTACCGGAAATACTGCGGGAAATATAATTGGAAATGCTATTGAAAATAACGGACAGGAAGGTACCAGTAATCCTGTATTAAACAATGTGATTGTTTGGGGAAATGGTGATTCGTATAACATACATAATTTTGTTTCGAGTGGAGGAAGCGGGGAAGCCAATCCAACCTATAATCATTGTTTAATTGAAAACTCAGGAGGAAGTTCTAGTTGGGACACTGATCTGGGAACCGACCTGGGAGGAAATATTGATGTTGATCCTTTATTTGCTGATCAGAAGAACGGGGATATAAGATTGCAAAAAGGATCACCAGCCCTGGCCAGTGGAGATGCCATATATGGAAATAATATAGGTTACTATCAGGGTGTATCACTAAAAGCCCCTACCCTCACCGTAAACAGTAGCATAAGTGATTTTGACACCATTACCCTTGGTGATTCATCAAGTATTCAAAGTTTTAGTGTTTACGGAAAAAACCTTTGGGGCAATATTTTGGTGAAAGCACCAGCAGGATTTAAGTTATCGCAAACAGGAGGTGCCGGCTTTGTTGCTGTTGATGAAATTGAGCTTACCTTAGTAGGGGATTCAGTAAACACAACTGAAATATTTGTACAATTCATTCCTTTATCAAGCGGTATAACGTCAGACAGTATCTCTATTGAAAGTGGTTTGGAACTGAAATATGTTTCCGTATCAGGAAACGGTGAAGGACCACCGGAAATCACTGGGCTGAACTCACAATCATATTGCGTAAGTGATTCTGTTAGTATCAGCTTCACTGCAAATGATGATTCCCCGGGTGACCTTGTCTTTAATTTATATTCAAACAATATACCAATTATTGACCCTGCAAGGATGTATGTTTTCGGTGCTAACGCCTCCAAAACACTGATCATTAAACCAGAAACCGATACTTCGGGAGTTGCTGCAATATCAGTGGTAGTGGAAGATAATAATAACAATAAAGACAGTGTCTCTTTTACATTAACAATCTATGAAAAGCCGGAAATAGATGTTGAGTTCAGTGATATTCAATGTTATGGTGATGGAAACGCTGCCATTCTTGTTACTGGTAGTAAAGGTTCACCCCCATATAGTTATTCCCTGAACGGGGCTGGATATGATGGTGCCGGGTATTATTCCAATCTATGGGAAGGCACATATCAGGTAGTTTTAATGGATGTTAATGGCTGTACAGATACCTCAGGTTTATATACGGCTACAAATCCTGAACCTTTAAGTGTTACACTAAACAAAATAAATGACATTACATGTGGAAGTGGTTCAGATGGCTCAGTTTATGCCAGTGTTGCAGGTGGGCGTGCCCCTTTTTATTACTTGTTAAGTAATATGGGTAGCTATGTAACAGATTCTATTTTCAACAACCTTGGCCCGGGGGAATACTGGGTATCAGTGAATGATTCAATGGCTTGTTCGGCCTCGGCGATTGATCCTGTATACATTACTTCACCAATTCCATTAACTGTAAACAATGTTGATGTTTCTGATTCTTTCAACGGAAATGATGGCTCTATTAGTGTGGAAGCAAGCGGAGGTAGTTCACCCCTGGAATATAGTATTGATGGTGAAAACTTTGGCAGTAACAGTTTCTTTTCTGGTTTAGGGGCTGGCGAGTATACCATATATATACATGATGCCAATGGTTGTGAAGAAACAACCTGGACAAACGTAGGGGGTATGAGCATAGGCATTCCTACCATAACAGGAAACGAAATAAACATTTACCCCAACCCTGCAAACGAAATGGTTGTTCTAAAAAGAAATACAGGTAATATTGAAGATATACGACTGTTTACTAGTCAGGGCATACTGGTTAAAATATTTGAAAAGCCAGATCAATTGTCCAACGAGATACAGATCAGGCTGAAAGATATTGCCCCTGGCACATATTTTATAATGATAAAAACGCAAGATGGAAATATTGTTAAAAAACTTGTTATAAACAGGTTGAGAAGTGAGGAATAGATGTATAAGGCTTTGGGTGTGAGCATTGCCGTTGACCAATTAATTCTTACAAGGATTTTTGGTCAGCGGCTTTAAAAACTATCAAAAAACCCAATCATCAATTTACAATAATCCACTATTTCGGTTAAAGGAAGCGTTTCTGCCCTGTCATAAATATCATGATAGGCCTGAATACCACCTAATGTATATATATAAAAGCACGGAACGCCCTTTTCATCAAACATACAGTGATCGCTGTTACATGCCGCCCCACGTATTTGAACGGTTTTCAGGTAATTATTTTGAGAATTAATTTTAGTTAGCAGATCAAACTTATCCCTATACACGCTCCCATTTACAACCTTTATACCGTCATCACCCGTACCGGCCAAATCAAAGTTTACAAGAAATTTGATTTTTTTTAAATCAAACAAAGGGTTGTCTACAAAATATTTTGCCCCTACAATTCCTATTTCTTCGGCTGATAAAGCAATAAATACTACGGAACATGCATGCGGATTTTTTCGGTAATACGTTGCCAAATTCAAAAGCATCGCCGTACCACTTGCATTATCATTAGCCCCGGGAAAATATACTTCTGATCCCATTTTTCCTAAATGATCATAATGCGCCAGGACAACTAAAAAAGAGTCTGGCTTTTCAATGCCTTCAACATACCCAACTATGTTTTGGGTTTGATATTTGATTAGGTCAGCCTTGATATCAATTTTAATTGTTTTTATATTCTTGATATCAAAATCCTTCTTTACAATAAATGAAGGCCTGGGCGCCTGGGCGGTAGCATTACTCCATGTCAGCTTATCATTTGTATAAACAATTACTGCAGAAGTTAGAACTTGTGGGCTATATTTCAAGAATTTAATACGATCATCAACTTTTTTCTCGTTTTCTTTATCTTCAATCTTAAATCCCGTTTCATCAATTAACAACACTTTCCCAACTGACGATTTTATTATATTTTTCAATTTATTGTCATCCAACAGGTCTTCTTTCGTAATTTGAACAACCTCGAAACTTCCTTTCAATGAATTCGATAATGGATCAACAATGTATTCTTCACCTGGTTTCAACTGAATCCCGTCAATTTCCAATATCATATTTGAAGGGAATGTGTTAACTATAATTTTAAACTTCTGATAAAAGTCTTTTTTAAAAGCTTTTAATCCATTATTTTTAAATTCATTACGAATATATTCTGCTGCAATTTTATTTCCATCTTCAACATATCCCCTGCCTTTAAATTCAGGTGAAGAAAGCTTATTTACCAGTTCCCTCGAATAATTGTAATCCTGCCCTGATATTGAAAATACACTAAAAAAGAATAGTGGCAGTAATTTTCGTTTTTTCATAGTGAAAACATGATATATGATATTTACAAAACATATGAAGAATGTGTACCTTAAACTTTTGTCCAAATTCTTGTATTCAGGTTCATTTCATTAATAATAACGGAGATTATATTGAACTGATGGTACATCTGTACAATATCTGCATACTTTACACCAGACCTTAAAATCCTTGGTTCAAATAAATTTTTTGTAAAAGATATCGCTAAGTATACCCTGGAACCAATAAATGATATATAAATTTCTTTTCTTAATTGATTACGGATATTTACAATCGCTTCCATCATCCTAGGTGTTAAAATGTAGCGGGCTTCTATCTGATCATCCGAATATACGACAAAATATTTTTCAAACTCTATGTTTTCTAATTTTACCAACTGCCCTTTTGAACCTATCTTTTGTAGTTTCTGTCCAAATTTCCCGAAAATTCTTTCGGCGACATCCGGTAGCACCAAGGTCTTCCCTTTAATTTCTTTGTTGAAATCAGCATGGGCAAATAAACCTTTGAATATTGTGTGCCAATGTTCTGTGCGTTGCCCTTTACTATCTACGGTTACAGTTTTGTATTCCGTGTGTAGTTCGGATAAACGAAAATCTGTTTTATCTATTACCCCATAAATTAGGTCATCACCCCTGTACCTGTCCCAAGGTTTTTTAAAAAGGCCACTTTGAACGTATTCAGACTGATTTATGAATGAACCGGGTTCATATTTCCATTTAGCGTCAATTAACTCTACAATCTTTTTAACTACATTGTTTTTGAAGTCAATTTTGTAACGTTTAAATTTTTTATTTGTAAACCATAACGAAACAATAAACAGAAAAATAAATACAAGCCCCAGAACAAAAAGAACTTGCGTACCTATTCCAGTTATGATCAAAAGAATTCCTGTTAGAAAGATCAGAATTGAAATTATTAATCGAAATACTATTTCTTTACGAAATGATTCCAATGACTTTAACTCATGGGAAAGTTTAGACGTATATAGCTCTTTTAAATTTTCTAAGGACTCCATTTATCTTGGCTTAAAACATTTTACCAATATTAATATTTTCCCTTTCTACCTGGGGTATCACAAAAACTTCTTTCTTTTCCATTCCCATCATATTTGCGAAGATACTATTCGGGAATATTTGTATGCCATTATTATAATCTGTAACAACCGCATTGAAAGTCCTCCGGGCAGCAGAAATTTGCGATTCAACTTCGTTCAGGGACTTTTGCAAATGAATAAAATTTTCGTTTGCTTTTAAATCAGGGTAATTTTCCACAGATATTAAAATATTTTTAATCCCGTCGGATATTTCGTTATCAAGAGAAATCTTTTCGTTTATTGATAAATTAGAATTCAAAGCTGATGTTCTCAGGCTAGTAAGCTTTGTCAGTGTTTCTTGCTCGTGCTTAACATACTGCTTAACAGACGAAACCAGGTTGGGTATTAAATCATATCTTTTTTTAAGTTGTACATCAATGCCGCCAAAAGCATTTTCCACTTCATTTTTTCTGCGAATAAGCCCATTGTAAATACTAATTATTACAATTGTTATGATCACTAAAACCGAAATTAAAATAAGTAATGTTGAATTCATTGTTTTATATTTAATATTATTTTTTTGTATAACCGTAAACGGTAGCTTGTCCTATGATTTAATTTTTGAAATATTCGTTTAAACACCTAATTCTTTCATGATATTATCAAATGATTTCCCATTTCGCTTATCCTCTCATAGTAAAGAAATAAAACACTTGCTAATATAAAATTTTAAAAAAAAGAGTGCACAAAACAAGTTCTATTTTTTATTATTAAAACCTTACTATGTAACTGTTATGATCTGGAAAAGTGCAATAAAAATATGAAAAATTTTATTGTTTCAAAAAGAATAAAGCTTCTCTTTCATATATTTTCATCCCTCCCCTTGAAGTATCTCCCCACTTAGTAACATACTTTTTACCGGAAGATCTTTGGATTTTGACTTCAAAGTTGTTACGAACCTCTTTATAACTGCCTTCTATATTTGTAAGTGTCATGTCCAATACAGGAATATCGAATATCTCTTTTGATTTGTTAATGATACAAAACCCTTCATTTCCTCTTTCCAAAAAGAATATATTCGTATTATCAAGCACATCAAGCACATTTTCTGCAACATTTTTTCCATTTAGCATTCTTTCATTTATAGCCTTACGAAAACTAACCCCAGCCCTGATAAAATCACAATCATTATGGTCCCAGTTCATAATTAAGGGTGTTCCATAGCTTTTTGCGAGTACATATGCCGAAGCAAGATAAGAATCTGTTTTATCGGAATATGGCCCTATTGCATATTTGTTTAGTTCTTTTATATTGTCATGATTTCTTCCGAATGTCACCGAGCGTGCATCTCTATTGCACAATGGAAACTTTAAACTTTTAAGACTGCCACCATAAGAAAATGCTGATTTCATTGTGTGATACAAGTTAAAATCGGTGATAGCAGCAATCCAGTTATAGTAATAATGTGGAGTATCCTTATCTGTAATAACCTCAAGATAATTCCAACAGGTAGGGAATGGTGAATTATTTTTATTGGCTGAATATACATTGATGAAATCAATATATCGCTGTACAACCCAAAATGGCATATGTTTGGCAGCATCAAACCGAAAACCATCAATACCCAGGTCCATAAGTATTTTCAAGTGACCTGTCTGTATCTTAATGACTTTTTCGGTATGATTCAGGTCGGGTACCCCACCTAACCAGTGATTAAGCTCAGTATAGTTATTTCCATCTTCATAATCAATTGTTCCGGACCGTTCATTCTCTGTATTCAGTAATGTATGGAAATCTTCAGGGGTTAAACCCGGGAACTTTGTTAAATCCTCAAATTGTTCCCCTCCATCTAAATTTGCCATATGGTTAAAAACCACATCTGCAATAACTTTAAGCCCTTTGCCATGAGCATTATTTATCAGTTCTTTTAATTCTTCTTTTGTACCTCTTCCTTCTATTTTAGAATAGTCGACAGGTTGATACCTTGCCCACCATTCAGTACCTGGGTTTGATTTTTGAGAGGGGGCAATTTGTATATGTGAATATCCTGTATTCACAATATCATCTAACCTTTCTTCAGTGATGTCATTGTAGTATTCATCAAAAGCATGATAAATTGCTACTGGTTTCAACTGGTTACTCATAAGATTTGATTTTAGGCAATTACTTATATGTATCTTTTATACCATAGGAAACTTCTAAATATGTATTTAGTATTTATTACCGGATTACTAATTTATTTGTGGTTTGCTATTATTTTTTAAAATGTATTTATTCACCTTTTCAATCAAATCATTTTGCATAATAGGTTTTGTTAAATAGGCATCAAAAATGTATTTGTACAATTCAATTTCACGGTCCATGGCATAAGCTGTTTGAGCAACAATTGGCAGGTCTTTCTTTTTTTCCTTAATTAGTTTGGCGGCAGTATGCCCATCCATAACCGGCATTTTTATATCCATTAATACCAAATTAATATTTGGATTATTGTAACAAATATCAACAGCTTCCTCTCCGTTTTTAGCATGTATAATTTTCAAATCTAAATCTAATAATAGTTCCTCCAGATACAAATAATTAATTTCATCATCCTCGGCTATTAATACAATCGGTACGTCACTTTTATCCATCTTCATATCATAATTTGATTTATTAGCGGGTTGTTTTACCTGATTGTAAGGAATTGTAAAATGGAAAACAGAACCTTTTTCTTTTTCTGACAGGGCCCAAATTTTACCTCCCAGTAATTCTACAAAACCTTTGCATATTGATAGTCCAAGACCTGTTCC
>JBNLCS010000799.1:0-4118 GCA_050303935.1 Bacteroidales bacterium | reverse complement strand
TTTTGGAGAAGGCAATGCATACGTATTTACCTTGAGAAGATATTTTTCCAAAGATGATAACATCGGAATAAGCTATGTTTTTGGGGCAGCGCCGGATCAATCATTCAATCAGTTTTTAGAATACGGGGCTTTTAGTAGTCAAAAAATCATGCTTTCAAGCAATAGTAATGTAAAAAGTAAATACAAACTCTCATTATCAATTTCATACAGTGTTGAAGAATATCAATTAAACCAGTTTCAAAACCGCTTCGATTTTTTAATAGGTTTTACCTTTTGTCATTAAACATATGCGTAACAGACATAAAATATTATTGCCCCTCATAACTGTTATTATATTATCATATGATATGTATGGATGCGATTTTGTTCACACGAATATTGCCATGTCAACCACATATTGGGCACAATATGATAATGTTCCCCACGAGTTAAAACAATCCACATTTCCATATCTTGACTATTTTAACTTCGATCGTTCCTACAATTTAATATTAAGCCTGTTATTCGCTATAATTTACAGTATCCTTACAATGTTAATTATATTGCCCTTTATCCTTTTCAACAGAAATAAAATGGAAAAGAAGGCTGTAACTGACCAATACTTGAAAGAAAAATTTCAGGAATTGTTAATCGCATTTCTATATAATGATCCGGTTAAAAAACAAGAAGTAAAAGAAAAAATAAAAAATATTACCAAATCCAATTACAGTAGTCAATTTTTAATAAACGAAATAATCGACCTGAGCATCAACCTTAAAGGAGATACAACGAATGAATTAAGAAAATTGTACCTGGAACTGGAGTTAGACAAGTTAACTTTTAAAAAAGTAAAAAGCCGTAAATGGCACATAAAGATAAAAGCATTTAGGGAGCTTGCTTTTATGAACCTCAAAACGGCAAATAATGAAATTCTGAAATCCCTTGAAAGTAAAAATGATATTTTACGGATGGAAGCACAAATCGCCTTGGTAAGGTTAAATGAAAAAGATCCATTCCGGTTTCTTGACAAGCTTGAGAAACCATTCACGTTATGGGAACAAATGAACATACATGAACTACTCATTTTGCATAATCTAGTTGTACCTGAGTTTAGACAGTGGGTAAAATCAGGAAACAAATCTATAGCCATTTTTGCGATCAGTATGGTACGTATTTTTAAACAAAATGAAGCTTTAAACGAAATAATTGAACTGCTTGATCACGATGATATCGAAATAAGGGAAGCCGCCATAAAAACCATAGGTAGTTTAAAAACAAAAAAAGGTTTACTTCCTTTAAAAAAATATTTTAAAACAGAAACATATGATAACAAGATAAACATTCTTAAAGCGTTTCAAAAGAATACCGATACAGGTAATATTGAATATTTAAAAAAAATACTTGAAACGGAAGATGATGTAAACATTCAGGTTGAAGCTGCGAAAGGAATACGTGATATAGGCAAACCAGGACAAGAAGAGCTGGAAAGACTTATTGCATCTGATGAATACAGGAACTATTTTATTGTATTACGTCACGTTTTAGATAAAAGAATTTAGTATGACCCAAATCACAGAAATAGTAATATATATATTGAACAACTTTATTCTTGCATTTTCTATTTGCATTTTCCTGTTATATGTTGGGCTCGCTTTAATCTCTGCCTTCACACTTCGAACTTATTTACGAAAAAACAGCTATGTAGATTATAACTCCATTATTTTGGCCCCCCTGATCCCCAGCGTATCTGTTATTACACCAGCTTTTAACGAAAGTAAAAACATCATTGAAAATGTAAAAGCCCTTCTTGGCCTGTATTACAACGATCTTGACGTGATTATTGTAAACGATGGGAGCACAGATAATACCCTGAAAAAGCTTATCGATACCTTTAAATTGGAAAAGGTTAATTATGCCTACGATTACAGGCTTCCATGTGAAAGAATCAGAGGGGTTTATAAATCTTCTGATAGATCATACAATAAATTGATAATCGTAGATAAAGTAAACGGTGGGAAATCAGATTCTTTAAATGCAGGGATCAATATTTCGTCGAAAGATCTGTTTGTAAGTATTGATGCCGATACTGTAATGGAGCCAGATGCACTTCTTAAACTTGTGAAGCCGTTTATTGAAGAAACTGATAAAAAAGTTATTGCCACTGGTGGAGTAATCCGTATTGCAAACAATTGTGAAATTGAAAGTGGACAGGTTAAAAGTATACATTTACCCAAAAAGTTCCTGCCCCGTGCACAAGTCCTGGAATATACCAGGGCTTTTTTGATGTCGCGCATGGCATGGAGTAAACTTGATGGCTTGTTACTTATTTCAGGTGCCCTGGGTATGTTTGATAAGGAAATTGTAATAAAATGCGGCGGATACGACATTAAAACTGTGGGTGAAGATATGGAACTTGTTGTACGTATGCGCAGATATATGGTTGAAAACAAGCTACCATATGTTGTTACCTACATTCCCGATCCATTGGTATGGACTGAAGTACCTGAAACCCTAAAGATATTTGCGCGCCAACGTAACCGCTGGGCAAGGGGAACTATTGAAACATTATATGCACATCGTAAAATTTTCATGAACCCAAAATATAAATCTTTTGGAATGCTGGGCTATACCTTTTGGCTATTTTTTGAATGGCTTGCCCCTATCATTGAATTTTTTGGAATAATGTATTTCATAATTATTATTTTGCTGGGTATGATAAATTGGTCCTTTTTTCTTTTACTTTTTGTCTTTGTTTACACTTTCTCTGTTTCATTAAGCATTTGGGCTGTTTTGTTCGAAGAGTTAACATTTCATAAATATGAAAAAAAAAGGGATGTGTTGAGAATGATAGGTGTGTCATTTCTTGAACCTTTTTTTTACCACCCGTTAAATATGATTTTAGCTATAAAAGCCAATTTCGATTACTTTGCAGGTAAACGAAGTTGGGGAAGCATGGAACGAAAAGGTTTTTACACCAGGAAAAAAGGGAAAAAGAAAATAAAATATGAACTAAAATCGAGGGGAAAAAGAAATAAAAAACCTAATTTCAACACGGTTTAATTGAAAGGTCATAATATATGAAAATTACCCTTATCCAAACAGAAATAAAATGGCAGGATGTAGATTACAACCTGACTTCCATGGAAAGTATTATTGCTGAGGCCGGTAATACCGATTTAATTGTACTTCCGGAAATGTTTTCAACAGGATTCTCAATGGAAGTGGATAAATGGAATGAGAACTTGAATAACCAGGTAATAAACTGGATGACAAATACAGCTAAAAAATATTCAACTGCAATTGCAGGAAGCACTTTATTTATGGAAGACAGGAAGTTTTTCAACCGGTTGTTGTTTATGGAACAGAACGGGTTTATTCAGAAATATGATAAACGCCACTTGTTTGGCGATGATATGGAAAAGAAGGTTTTTCAACAAGGTAAGTCCAGAAATGTATTTGAATTCGGTCTATGGAAAATTTTCCCCGGAATATGTTATGATTTGAGGTTTCCGGTATGGAGCCGTAATAACCTGGGATATGACTTATTAATATATGTGGCCAACTGGCCCCAACAAAGAGATGAACATTGGAAAACACTACTAAGGGCAAGGGCCATAGAAAACCAGTGTTATGTTATCGGGGTTAACAGACTTGGGCAGGATAACCATGGAATCTCCTATATAGGCAATTCATGTGTAATTGCATACGATGGAAGTATATTAACAATGTTGGATCAAAATAAAAATACCGGTACAATTGAAATAAACCGTGATGATATGTTGGATTACCGGAGGAAACTAAATTTCTTACCTGACCAGGATTCTTTTCATTTAATTTAGGCTACCAAAAATTTTTTTATTTGTTAGCCCCTTTCTTTACGGTTTCAGACTTGAGAATAAAATTGATGCTACTAAATTATTTGACACTTGATGTAAAATAATTTTACATCACCTTAGGTTGACAAATAGAAAAACACTCACAATGTTTACGTTATAAAATTGGCATCTTATTTGGTTCTGTTTTAATTATTCTTAGATTAAAATGTGCAAAAGTCTTATTAGTTAAATAATTAACAGTAATTGGCAAATCTGAAAATGATGGTTTTAATTATTAGAAAATATAAATATGCTATTTAATCA
>JBNLCS010000798.1:0-3513 GCA_050303935.1 Bacteroidales bacterium | reverse complement strand
CTATGTTAAAGCAAAAATCAGGCTCTATTATTAATATGAGTTCTGTTGTAGGGTTGCATGGTAATGCCGGTCAGGCAAACTACTCTGCTTCAAAAGCGGGGATGATAGGTTTAACAAAATCTGTTGCCCAGGAACTTGGCTCGAGAAATATACGTTGCAATGCTATTGCTCCTGGTTTTATAATGACTGAAATGACACTTGGTAAACTTTCTCAGGAAGTAATAGATGAATGGATGAAAACAATTCCTTTGAAAAGAGGTGGGACGCCTGAGGATGTGGCTAACGCAACTTTATTCCTTGCTTCAGATCTTTCTTCTTATATCAGTGGACAGGTTATTCCAGTGTGTGGAGGAATGAGTAATTAGTTGAAGTTTCGAGTTTAAAGTTTGAAGAAACAAATGTTTTATATAAAAACGCCGTCATTGGCACAAAGGACGAAGCAATTTGCTAAAATATAGCAGATTGCTTCATTATACTCGCAAAAACGGTGTTTATTTTTTATTGTCCCAAATACTCAGCTTCCTATTAGGATCACGAATTAAACCGGTGAACCAGAGCGGTAAGCATCAAGAATCTGGTCAAACATAATGTCAGTCTCCGGGTTTACTGTCATTCTCTCTTCCGATTCAAGAAACCATTGTAGCGTTGATTTTATTCCCTGGCTGAAAGGTATGGAAGCGCAGTAATTAGGTACAAAGCGTTTAATTTTTGAATTGTCAAATATTACGCTGTGGGCTTTGTCGCCCCATAAATTTCCCAATAGGTCAGGTTGGGTTTTAACAATAAAATTGGTTGGTATATGAACAATGTTTGGTTCGTACCCGGCAGCTTCCCCAATAGCTTGGTAAATCTGGTTCCATGTAAGCACCTCATCGCTGGTGATATGAAAAGCATGGCCAATGGCTTGCTGCAAACCAAATAACCCGGTAAAACCTTCTGCAAAATCCAATGCATGGGTCAAAACCCATAAGGATGTTCCATCGCCATGTACAACAATTTCTTTTCCTTTTCGCATGCGGTCGATGATAGCGAATTCATTCCATCCGCCAAATGCAGCAGGAATTACATTGTTATACGTATGTGAAGGTCTTACAATGGTCATGGGAAAACCGCTTTCCCGGTATTCCCTTAATAAAACTTCTTCACACGCGATTTTATCCCTTGAGTATTGCCAAAAGGGATTTGCCAGGGGGGTAGATTCTGTAATGAAGGGTGAGGAGGGGGGCTTTTGGTAAGCTGAAGCTGAACTAATAAAAAAATATTGGTTCGTTGTTTCCCTGAAAAGTTCTATGTCCCGTTCAACATCCTCCGGCTTAAAGGCTATCCAATTTACAACCACGTCCCAAACATGGCCGTTTAACACCTTTTTTACTACGCTTATGTTATTAATATCCGCTTTTAAATGCTCACTTCCTTCAACTGTTACACCGGTATTCCCCCTGTTTAAGTGAAACACTTCATCACCAACTTCGAGCAGAAGTTTGCTCACCACGGAGCTTATATTACCTGTACCGCCGATAAACAGAATTTTCATAATCTTATGTTATTGTTGCAAGTATAAATATAAAAAAACCTGTAAATCATGCCAGACTTACAGGTTTATTATATTGTTAAATATTTGTTTATTTATCTGAAACTAATACCAATTCCTCCGGTAACAACCGAGTAGCTTGAATATGTATAGTCACCATGGAATGTGATCACACCCAGTTTAATGCGCATTCCGATGTTTAACCTCGGACTGGTAACACTTCCACTGGTATTTTCAATTTCCATAGATAACGGATTTTCAATAGCCGATACCTGTACTTGACCAACATCAGGATCACTTGGATCAGTAATGGCTCCCGGTAAAGGATAGTATCCATTCAGGTCGAGGTTGGTTTTTGTGGTTGCAAAACCTACACCACCATAAAAGCAAACAAATGGTAAATTAGCTGAAACCAATAGATTAGCGGTGAAACTTTTTACACCTATCAGCATTTCCTGATCATCAAAAGATGCCCCGTTTGTCCTGTCAATAAAGTTGGTTAAACCTAAGTCAGCAGGTTCTAATGATAATGAAGTCCTGGCATCAAATTTTGTCCATCCACCAAATACGGAAAGATTTAAAATAGGAATTTTTGAAATTCCAGGAATCCATTGTTTAATATCATGTTTAATTCCCAAGCCCCATAACCCAAGCTCAAGGTTGTTTTTTAACAAAGAAAGGGTTGGCATATACCTGAAGGTAACATCTGTCCCTTTAATCAAACCAATGCCTATCTGTCCCATTGGCATTGGAACAAAACCAATACCTATTCCCTGAGGGGTATTAAAACTTGCAACCGGAATTTCTGTATTCCCATATGGAATGTTATAGTCGAGCTGTGGTCCGGCTTCCCTTTCCCCGGCAGCAGTTGGGGCTTCGTTTCCTTCAGGTAGGCTGGCGGTTAAACCTTCCAATAGAAATGTTTTATCCAAATCGGGGATTAATGTTGTGTTAAATGTAATCGTAATATCAAATCCCAGCGGTTTGTGTGCTTTAGCCGTATTGTACCAACCTGCATTTAAGTTTGTACCAAACGCTGTTGTAAGGGGTTGTAAATATCCCTGAAATAAAATCTCTGCATCGTCGGTCCCCCCTCTTAACATATCAGCAACATCTTTTAACTGAGCATGGGAAGAAAAAGAGGTTGACATGGCTGTGATCAAAATGATCAGTCTCAATGTAAGTTTTTTCATAGTCCTAATTTGTTTTTATATTAAAGATAATAATTCATTAAAAATTATGGGAAATAAATAATTTATATTTTACATAAAATATATACGAAACAAAAAAAAATAGGTTTTATATCATCTAGGAATGAATAAAATAAGGCAATGCAGGCTAAAAAACTTTTAAAAAAATGACTCAGAAATTTTGTTTTAAAAAAAAGAAAACTACCTTTGCATCCGCATTTGAAAATAGAGGCTGATTCAGTAGCTCAGCTGGTAGAGCACATCCCTTTTAAGGATGGGGTCCTGGGTTCGAGCCCCAGCTGAATCACCACATAAAGCCGGTCAGAAAATAGTATGACTGGCTTTTTTGTTTATATTGCCTAAACAGTAAATCTTTACTGAACATTAAAGATGCTTTTGGGTTTAAAATATTACTTTTGCTAACAAGAATAAGGATTAAGATAACAGTATAAAAATGAATGTTAGTAATACGCGTGTAAAAAGCTTTAAGAAACTTGTTTCGCCTCAGGAGTTAAGGGAAATTGCACCATCATCAGAAAAAGCAGACAAGACAATTATTGATGCCAGGGAAGATTTATATAATATTCTGGGTGGTAATGATAATCGTATGATTATTATTTCAGGTCCATGTTCCATTCACAATGAAGAAGTTGCAATAGAGTATGCAAAAAAATTAAATATTTTGCGTGAAAAATATCTTGATAAACTGTTTATAGTAATGAGGGTTTATTTTGAAAAACCACGAACGGTAGATGGTTGGAAAGGTTTAATTTATGACCCGTTTATAAACAA
>JBNLCS010000797.1:0-2043 GCA_050303935.1 Bacteroidales bacterium | reverse complement strand
CTAGTTGCGACGCCTGACCCATGCCCGCTAACGGCAGTAATATGCGTAGGGCGGGTATTCCGTGTCGCTTCACAATCCCCCGTTATTTATTTTTGAGTAAATGTACAAAAGTTTAAAAACCTGCCAATCACCCGGCTTACGTATATTTAATGTTGAACGAAACCTCCTTACGTCGGCAGGTTGGCTTTTCATAACTATATTTACAAAGTTATTAAACATAAAATAAAAAGTATGAAACAAAAGTACATTCCAGGCTACAGACCTGGATAAGTTATTGTATGCCGTGCATGTTCGCATGGAAGTTGAGCATTTTTCAAACAGTTCTGTAAATTGTTACCTGCATTCCATTAAGCAGCTTTGCCTTTTTACTGGCAAACTCCCCGACCAAATGGTTGAGGACGATATCTATTCTTATCTCCTGCATTTAAAAACCAACAAACACCTTAGCCGGGAAACTATCAGAAACCATCTCCAGGGTATTCGTTTTGTTTTTCGAAAGCTTTACAAGCGTATTGATATCATACAGGACATTCCCTATCCGAAACACACCCAAAAGCTTCCTGTTATCTTAAACAGTAAAGAGCTGAAATTATTATTTTCCAGTGCCCATAGTTTTAAGCACCGCATGGTACTCAAAATAGCTTACAGCGGTGGATTACGCCGCAATGAAATCAGCCGCTTAAAACTGGTCGATATCGATTACAAAAACTTTCTTATCCGTATCGAAAACAGCAAAGGGAACAAAGATCGTTATACCCTGCTTGCTAAAAACCTGATCCCTGAACTTGATCAATACCTCCGAAAATATAAACCTCAGAAATACCTTTTCAATGGAAAGTATAAAGGTTTTCCATACAGTGAAGAAGGCTTAAGGTGGACTTTTGACCAGGCTTTGTTAAAATCCGGTATCCAGAAAAAAGTAAGCCTCCACTCGTTGCGACATTCCTTTGCTTCTCATCTACTTGCTATGGGGACAGACCTGTTCACTATCCAAAAACTTATGGGCCACGATGATATCCGCACTACCATGGTCTACCTGCAGGTAAACCATCAACAGCCAAAGACCAAATTGATAAGCCCCCTTGATTTATTAAAACCATGAGCTATACCCGGCCTGCCTTTGAAGTTGCACACATCATCGGCAGGTACAGGCACAGCATTGAAAGCAGGGGGAAACTCTCTTCTCATCAAAAAAAGGTGTTTACCAACCTGCAATCCCGATGTACATCGGGACAGAACAGCTGCATTAGGATATCACAAAGATAAGTGCAATAACCCGGATTGTGGTTATGAGCATATTTCTTTTAATAGTTGTCGGGACAGGCATTGTCCTAAGTGCAACGGTATCAAACGTGAAAAATGGGTACGCATGCGCATGGATGACCTGTTACCAGTAAAATACTTTCATGTTGTTTTTACCCTGCCGGACAGCCTGAACAGCCTGCTTCTTTCTGAACCGGTAAAGATGTACAACCTGTTGTTTGACTGTGCCTGGAAAACCATTCTTACCTTTGGAAAGGACCATAAGTATTTAGGGGCAAAAACTGGTATGGTGGCGATACTGCACTCGTGGGGGCAAAACCTTGCCCTTCACCCCCATATCCATTGCCTGGTACCGGCTGGTGGTATTACCAAAAATAACAAGTGGCGGAATACTAAAAATGATGGAAAGTTCCTCTTCCCGGTCAAGGCTCTTGCTAAAGTTTTTCGTGGAAAGTTTACAGATGGACTGGTTAAGTTCCACAAACAGCATATAATAAAGCTTGAACAACCTTTTATTGAAAACAAGAAATATCTCCACCCTCTATACAAAAAAAAGTGGGTCGTATATGCAAAACTTCCCTTGTTCAATGCCCAACAAGTTGTTAATTATATTGGCCGGTATTCACACCGGATTGCAATTAGTAACCACCGGATTAAGGACATAGAAAATGACAGGGTAAAATTCTCAGCCTTTGATTACCGTACCTCAAAACCTGGTATGGTAGATTTAGCTGCGGCTGATTTCCTACACCGGTTCTCTATGCATATATTGCCGCCCGG
>JBNLCS010000796.1:0-4349 GCA_050303935.1 Bacteroidales bacterium | reverse complement strand
CCTGTTAATAACCTTGGGCATAACAATATGGTCCTTTTTTGTTTGAGGTTTATTAGAATAAACAATTCGTTAGGATCGAAGAATAAAAGGTGTTTAAGCTTCGTTGCAAAATGGCGCTCATAGATTTGAATTATCAAAATTTCGGACTTGGTACCATTTTGTACTTTTTTTTCTGTATTTTCTTTCCCTGGTTAAACAAATAAACCATTGATATTTCATGGGCGCCTCCGGTAAATAAACCTATTTTACTTAATGAATGGTCATAACTGTATCCAATTTTGTAATACTTTAATTCTATCCCTGTTATTAAAACCAATGCCGAATTATTAAATTGTCCAAAATTATTTTTAAAAAACGGTAACCCCCGGTACCAAATTCCGGCCGATAACGATTTGTTCGACCAATACGCACCAATATCCAGTTGCTTAAAATGATTCTGATATTTAAAAAGATATGAAAAATATATATAATCCTTATCATACAATAGCCGTCCCTGTATTGTTTTCAAGCAGACCCCTCCAAAAGAAACCAATTTTACCGGACTTACATAACCCTCTCCGGTAAATGAATTTTTTAAAAAAGGTATATGATCTATTGCAGCCCCTATCCAGGTTATATCTGAATTGAATAAAACCGAGACAGCTGCCTCATAGATAGTTATATTACTTGTTTTTATATTTAAGGAACTTGTTCTGTTAAGTTCATCAAAAGATAATTGACTGCCAAAAACGATATCATCCAGAAATAGTTTTTTGTTAACAGTATTTAGCTGAAACCCTGGACGAAACTGCCACTTTTGTTTCAGCCATGCATTTTTTACATTAACCGCGTATGAATACTGAATTCCCATATCGGTAACTACAATCCCTCCTCCGTTTGAGTGGTCCTGAACTGCAAAAACACCCAATCCCCCGTTTTGTTCCGGAAAGGCATAATCAAAGGCAAAACCATATGTAATAAAAGTGCTTTTTAACAATGGCCACTGATCCCTAAAAATAGATGTTGCCCTTCCACCCTCCGTTGCCCCGGCGAATGACGGGGCAAGGTTAAACTTGGTTGCATAATACTGGGAAAATTGAAAATCCTGTGATTTCAAATTTAAAGTTGTAAACTTAATGAAACATACTAACAAAACATATTTCAAAAACTTCTTCATTTGACTATCTGTATTTTTTAACTGGTTGTTCGCTTCCATGGTTAATAAATTAAGGTTATACTGCCTGTTGTGGAAATTTCTTTTCCCATCGAACATTTTGATTTAACGATATATAAATATGTGTCCTGGGGTGCTAGTTTTTGTTTATAATATCCATCCCAGCCAATGTTTATATCCCTGCTTATGAATACCATCTCACCCCAGCGGTTATAAATTCTAAGTTCATATTCATCAATGTTTCTATGTAGTGGATGGAATATTGTGTTATTGTCTTCCTGTTTTGTAAGATAATAATAGCCCCCTGATGGCCCGCTTTTATCAGGTACAAAACCGGTTGGAAATAGTAAACGACAATCCTGTACAATAGTAATTCCTTTTTGTACCAAAAGAGAATCTGAACAACCGTTTTCTGACCAAACCTGTAAAGAAATATCATATTCGCCCAACGACGAATAATGATGGGTTGGCTCATACACTTCAGAGGATTCCCCATCTCCAAAATCCCACAAGTACCTCGTAGCATTTGAAGAGTTATTCCTGAAGTTTATTTCATCAAAAGTAAATGATTCATCTGTACTTGCTTCGAAATTGGCTGTAGGCGCAGGTTTAACAATAATATTTCTTTTTAATATGTCTTCAGACCCATTATTTTTTACAATCAGCGAAACCTTGTATATTCCGGGATTTTCATATATTGTTTTCGGGTTTTCGACCGAGGAGATTTCCCCATTTCCAAAATCCCAGTAATAGGTATCGGCATTAACCGAACGATTAATAAAGCCGACCTCTAAAGGTGCGCACCCGGTATGTGTGAATTCAAAATCAGATTTTAACTGTTCAGGAAAGATTACTTCGTGAAGAATTGTCTCAGAACATTTGTTATTTGTTGCGGTAAGGGATATTTCATAAATTCCGGCTTCGAAAAACCTGTGTGATTCAGGGTTGTATATATCCGAATAGGACCCGTCACCAAAATCCCAGTGATATTTATATAAACTATCAGATAAATTGTTCAAAAAAACAGACCGGTTCACCGAGTCAACATGGACCGTGAATTCAGGTACGGGATTTTTACGCGTAATAACATTTATGTGGTCTTTTGACCAACATCCGTAATGGTCCTTCACTTCAAGTGTTATTGTTCCGTTTGTGTTTACTACAAATTCATTGGTACCCGGCTCATTATTCCACCAATATTCAACATAACTCGGGTTAAATTCAATAATTTCACTGCCACCTTCACAAATATTTATATCCTGCCCCAGATCAATCGACGGTTTATATACAAACACATCCCTCCTTTCAGCACCATTACAGGCATTAACCGATTGAGCGAAAATTTCAACGGAATGCAATCCTGTTTCGGTCCAAACTACAATTACAGAATCCATTTTTTCGGACGAATAAATAATGGTCCCGCCAGAAATATCCCAATTGTATTTTAAATTTAAGGTTCCTGGTATTTCATACAAAATGGTATCATTAAAGCATACGGTATCTATTTGTCCATTTAACACTGACAAGTGTAATGATGTGAAAATCACGACACATTGAAACCATATGATCCTGATACGTTTCATCTTTTCATTTACCTCCTATTTAGTTTGGTTGATATTATCGGACCAATTTTAACCGACGGATTAACAGTTATGGTAAATGTTTTCCTCTCATACAAAATTTCACCATCGCCTAAAAAACCGTCATTCATGGCTGTTAATTCAATTGTGAAATATTTACTAGCTGCCTGGCTCGGATTCATTAACCTGGCCGGGAGTTGGATATGAACCGTGTCATTTGAAGTACTGATCGTTTTATGTTCAGTATTTATTGACTTTCCTGTTTCATCCTTTAAACCGTTTGATTGAATGGTATAACTAAAGGTATAATCAGCAGCCCCTGTAAGATGAACAACTATGTACCCACCAACCTGTTCCCCGGAACATACGGTGAAATCAGTGTTGATTATATCAATTGAAGCAGTTGGGACACTCCATAACCTGACTGTTTGTTGCGAGATTACGCTGAGACAACCACCTGCCGGTTTTTTCTGAACCAGAATATTCCCGGTGAAGTAACCTGAGGTACTGTCATCTGCCTGCCACTGAATTTCTATTGTATGCACGTCTGCTGTAAATTCAATTACCGAAGGATCAACAGTTGTGCCACTTCCAAATGCCCCCGGTGCAATAATTTTGCCTCCCGTGACTTCCCACCTGAATTCATCTCCCGGACTTGCACCTGATTCGAGGCTATATTCTACAACTGATCCCTTTCGTACTTCTATAATGCTTGCGGAGCTGTCCGTTTCGAGTCCAATAAATTGTGATTTAACAGGGTTTGGTGCAATGATTATACAAATTATCACCATCCAGTTAAATTTTATATTTTTCATAAGCTGAATATTTATTTGTATAAACTTCATTATCTGCGTATTAAATGATTATCATCTTTAAGTATTCCGGGCAATGCTTTAGGCTGAACATAAATACTGGCCTTTGCTGTTGAAACATCTCCCGGTGTGCCATCAGTTAACCCATCGTTAACGTCTGTAATTTCAAAATCATATACTTGTTCGGTACCGGTATTATTATCAATACCTGTTATCAAAATATCTGTTAATGAATCATTGCAGGTGATAAAAGTTTCTGTATGGTCTTCAATAATTTTGGCCGGATTGTCCCTGTCAAAAAGCTTCCATTTGAATTTATATCCCGGTTTTCCTTCAAAATTAACCCTTATTTTAAAGGTATCTCCGGAACAAATCGACAGGCTTGAAGTATTTACTATAGCTTTTGGCCGTACCCATGATTCAACATTGATTTGTTCCTCAGGGCTTTCACAGGAAGAGCCTATCGCCCAGTTAACAATGTACGATACTTTTAACGAACCATAGTTAGCATTGGTTTTATTAGAATCATTCCATATCACCCGAATTGTATCAGCGCCATCTTCTGTATAAGGAGAAGAATGTCCAATAATGATACCACCGGTAATCGTCCAGGTTATCTCTGCATTATTACCATGCGGATTAATAATATAATAAAATATTGTATCTGCACTTCTTGCCAGTTCAGTGGTATCCTGAGCATTTATATTGAGTACATGTATAGCTATGAATAGCCCTATCAAATATTGACTTCCAGTCTTTTTCACATTTCAGTTCGGTTAATTCCCCTCAAAGTTTCTTACTGGT
>JBNLCS010000795.1:0-3317 GCA_050303935.1 Bacteroidales bacterium | reverse complement strand
TCAATGGCAAGGTTTACAATATATCAAAACTATCTGTACGCATTGGATGAGAGTAATATAAATGTTTTTAACATTTCAAATTTATCTGATCCTGATTTTGTAAAAAATGTTTATGTGGATTGGTGGCGAATTGAAACTATTTTCCCGTATAAAAACAATTTGTTCATAGGAGGAAATGCTGGAATGTATGTTTATGATTTAACCGACCCTTCTACACCTGAAAGGGTTTCACAATTCACACATGCCACTGCCTGTGATCCGGTAGTGGTTGAAGGCGATTATGCCTACGTAACCTTAAAAGGGGGGAACCTGTGTGGCGCAGTGGAAAGTCAACTTGACATAATTGATATTTCAGATATTAACGAGCCAAAACTTACCAAAACCTATCCACTTGAAGATCCAAATGGCTTGGGTATTGATAATGACGTATTATTCATTTGCGATGGTGATGCGGGATTAAAAATTTATGATGCCTCCGATAAAAGCAATATTGATAAACATATGATTGCCCATTATAACGAAATGGATGCTTTTGATGTGATCCCATTAGGTGATGTACTAATTTTAATAAGCGTGGACGGATTATATCAATATAATTATTCTGATCTTGAGAATATTCAGAAATTAAGCCATGTTCCCATTTATTTTAGAAAATAAAATGCCTGATTTGTTATAGCTTTTGCTTAATTCTTTATAAATAAAAACAAAGGATTAGCCTATGTTTAAAAATTAGTATATATAGTAATTAGTCTATAAATTTAGTGAATTGTGTGAACTTTAATTTAGCGTATTTTTAGTCTAGATTAATTGTAAATAAAGTGAAAAGTATTAAATTGCTAAAAAATTAACGAAATATGGGTATAAAATATATGTAAAAACTGGGATAGAATTTAAACTATTTAACAATGGTTTTTGTTTAATTACTAACTAAAAATTATCGAATTATGAAGCGAAATTTACTTATTACTATTACATTAAGTTTGGTGTTCGTTGTCTCAAATATTGTAGCACAACAACAACCAGATAGTGAAACGCATTTGAAGCACTTTTATGACTTTGAAAACAATGTTGCTGAAGATTTAATTGGTGATGCTAATGCCCAGGAAATGGGTGCTTATGATTACACAGATGGTGCTTTGGATATTACGGACGAATCTGATGATCCGGGATATCTCTCTTTCCCGGCTGACGTAATTGCTATAAACAGCTATTCAGCAGTTACTGTGGAAACCTGGGCAATTCCAAGTTTTTCAATAAATGACGGAAACGCATTGATGATGTGGGCCTTTGGAACAGCTGGTGGAGCAGGTACCAATTATTTGTTTTTTGTTCCTGCCAGGTTTACCGATCAGGTAGCTGTTAAATTGTCCCTAGGTGATTCTGAACCATGGGCAAACGAACAAGGTATTCAACAGGATAATGCTGCTGTTGGTGATGAAGCTCTTCACCATTATGTTGTAACCATTGACGAAGACAACATGCTCTCTTTATATATTGATGGGGAAATATTTGGAGACCCGGTTGAATTTGTTGACGGGCATGGTTTAGCTGGTTTATCAAACACCAATCTTTTTATTGGTAAAAGTTTATATGATGCTGACCCAACCTGGAAAGGCCTGGTTGAGTTGTTCAGTATTTGGGATGCAGCGTTATCCGCGGATGAAGTATTATGGCTTTATCAACAAGGTGAAAAAAGAAGCGCTAATCCCACAAGCTTAGAGGATGTTACAAAATCAACACCTTATAACTTTTATATTTCAAACAACCGGTTATTTGTCAAAAACCTGAAAAGTAATGTAGATGTTTCAATTGCAATTTATAACATTACAGGTAATTTGGTTTATAAGAATGAAAATTTTAATAATGGTGAAAACCTTAACTTAAACCAAGGTGTTTACATTGTTAAAAGTTCTGTTCAGAACAATTCTGTTGTTCAAAGGGTGGTTGTTAAATAAGATCTTATCGCAATCTAAAAAGGTATACTTTATGGTAAAAAGGCTGTCGAATAAAAATTCGACAGCCTTTTTATATTGACCTAACCGTTAAAATGTATGTTTTAATTAAATGCCTCCGTATCACATTTTTAATTCGTATAATCGACAATAGGGACACAAAAATAGAAAAGAAGTGGTCCAACCACATAAAATCACTTTCATAAACTGTCCATTACTTTTTTGAAACGTTTCGTTACTTCATCTGCTAAACTTAACAATTCCTTATTCCCTATCATTTTCATAAGTTCTGAAGGATTTACCATTACAACTTCCACGGTAGCATCATCTATTTCTTTTATAAGCATCTTACATGGCAAAAACAATCCGATATTTTCTTCTTTTTGCAGGGTTTGATTGGCAAACCCCGGATTACATACTCCTAAAATTTTATAAGGCTTTATTTCAACCCCCTCAAGCTTTTCTGCCAGTTTTTTATCCATATCAATCTCCGTTATAACCCCAAATTTTTCCTCTTTGAGCTTACTTTTAACAAGAGCCGTAACTTCTTCAAAAGTACCATTCACTGTTTTTGAAAAATAATACCCCGTTTTTTCTTTTGCATGAACGAATATTCCTGTTACCAATAATGCAACAACTATAATTATTTTTGTTTTCATATGCATATAATTTACAATTATTATCTATTTAACAGATTAATTTAAAAATCGTTCATATATATCTATATATTTACATATATTAAATGTAATCATTGTTTATTACTTTTTATAAATTACGCATTCAGATATTCAAAAATCATTATATTGGATCAGGTTTATATTTTATCCAAACATGACGTATGCTTTAGGTAATATAAGAAGTATATTTTTAGCAGCTTTTCTGCTTTTCATAGTAAAGCCAATCATTTCACAACAAGGGTCTGTTTATTTGCACAATTACGAAACTTCCGAATTAAAAACTGATCCAGTAAATTTTAGTATTGTTCAGGGGAATGATGGTTTTATCTATATAGCCAATAACAAAGGTATTTTGCAATATGATGGTGTCTCATGGAAATTGATTAAAACAGGATGGTCACCAAGGGTATTATTTGCCGAACCGGAAAAAGATATAATATGGGTAGGTTGTGTAGACAATTTTGGTTATCTGAAAAAAGACGGTTATGGTGTATACGAATATCTGTCTGTATCTGAAAACATCATTGACATAGGAGTGGTTGACCAGATCCTGACTACGAATGATCATGTTTATTTCGGTGGTGCCAAAATACTTGCTGAAGTTTCAAAAAACAATCTAAAAATTGAAAGTACCGTAAAGCCATCCCGGGACGAAACATTTTTTGGAATTTTTGTATTAAACAATAAA
>JBNLCS010000794.1:0-1635 GCA_050303935.1 Bacteroidales bacterium | reverse complement strand
ACCTTATAGCATATGAAGCTTTTACGGTTATTGAAAATAATATTGATAGAATTGAGCGTGAAAAAGCAGACCAATTACAAAAAAAGGTGTATGAAGCACTTGATTTAGTAGAAACAGAAAAGCAACCCATGGTAAAAGAGTTGCTTCATGTTATTAATGATTTGAAGAAAAATTAACCTCCAAATTGTTCTTTTGCATAATTAAATACTTTTTGTATTATATCAATTGCCCAGTCCAAAGGGTTCTTTCGTATTTTCTTTTCTTCATCGCCTACTTTTAAAAACAGCCCACTTAAAGCTTTTTCTGTACAATGTTCCCCAATCGATTCCGTATCAATGGGGTCAAGGGAATATCCGGTTGCATTTAAAACGGAATTGGTTATAAAGTTGCCAGTAATGTTATTCACGGCAGAATTATACGTGTTTCTTAACGTATTCCAAGCTTGATTTGCTGAAAATCCCAAACCCAGATCAACATCCAGGGCATTATCAATTTTAGCACCATATAAACTGGTAAGTGCCGGGGTTGTGGTCATTTGAAAATACCCCGTGGCCGATGTGGAGTCAAAGCTGCTACCGTTGCTTGCTGCGAGCGGATTGGTACCTTCCAGTATTTGCCAGGCTTCTGAAAGTGACATGCCCGTGATGGCATCCTTAAAAATAGGCCCGGCATCCTTTGCAGCACTTTCGGCAGCCCTGTTAATTGATTTAACCACATTTTCAAAATGGGTGTCCAGGCTAAGGAAGCTGCTCAAGCTGGGTGCTATATTCAAAATTTGGTTAATTTTATTTTGAACGCTTAAAGCTTCTTCCGGTAATAATATTTTTACGAGTTGGTCGCCGTAATACCCATTGGTGATTGCAAGAACTGATGTAGCAGAATCTGTTCCAATTTCAAGTGCCTTTTTTAATCCTTGGATAACTTCGCTTTCAGTGAGTTCCCCAGTTTCAGTTTCCAAACCTTCAAACAATTCGCAGGAAACAACCAAAACGGATAGTATGGTTATTAATATTAATATTTTTTTCTTCATAATTTAAATTTTAAATAGAATACGTCAATAGTAAACAAAAGTTATGCCACTTACCTGATTAATTGATTTAGACAAAAAAGGCCCGTGAGCAAATTCACAGGCCTCCATATTTTCTATAAAAAGATTATTTTTCTTTAAATCCAAACATAATAGCTACACAACCGCTTTGAGGATCCATTGCCTCTGCATCTTCTACCGGGACCTTTACTATTATCTTTAGTTGTTGGCTTGACTCAAGCTTAAAATCCCAGGTTTTTGACATGTTATGTTCTTTGTTGTCATACAGGACTTTTCTGTTTGCATCAACTACCTTAAATTCAATTGGTTTAAGGTTGGGGGCTGAACAAACAGCCAAACGGTATTCCTGATCTGAAAAAAAAGTTTTATATAATTCGGCTTCTTCTCCTTCTGTTAAAATTGCAGCATTGTAATTACCATCATGGATGTACGGTATTAATTCTAATTTGCACATTTTTTTTGCAAAACCTTTACATTGCGCATTCACATTTGATGTAAAAATAGCTGCTATAGATAAAATGAAGAGTGCTGATAAGATTCTTTTCATAATGTGTCTATTATTTTATAATATAAAGTCGTTTCTTAAC
>JBNLCS010000793.1:0-2882 GCA_050303935.1 Bacteroidales bacterium | reverse complement strand
GTGTTGAAAGACCAGGTGGTGGAGCAGCTCCCGATGCCAGAAAAATTGGTGATCGATATCTGATAGCCTATAGCTCAACCGGGGGTGGACTTGGCGGTGGCCACAACGGTAAAATACTCACCATGTGGAACAAAACCCTTGATCCGAATTCACCTGATTTTAAATATACCGAACCCATTGAAGTTGCTTCATCGGAAGGAATGGAAGATTGTGATGCAATTGATGCAGGTCTTCTTCTTGACCCAACCACAGGACGGTTATGGTGTACTTACGGTACGTATTTTGGATTTATTCGTCTTGTTGAGCTTGATCCGAAAACAGGGGCACGTGTAGAGGGAAATAAAGCCCTGGATATTGCCATTGACTGTGAAGCTACCACGTTGATGTATCGCAATGGATGGTATTATTTGTTGGGTACGCATGGTACCTGCTGCGATGGTGCAAATGCTACCTATAACATTGTTGTTGGACGTTCTAAAAAAGTTACAGGCCCTTACGTCGATAACGTGGGAAGAGAAATGTTAAAAGGAGGTGGCAAAATGGTAATAGCTGCACATAACAGGGTTACAGGCCCTGGACATTTCGGTCGTGTAGTGATTGATGAAGGTGTGGAAATTATGTCTTGCCATTTTGAAGCAGACTTTGATCAGGGAGGACGAAGTGTACTTGGTCTGCGTCCGTTGCTTTGGGAAAATGACTGGCCGGTTGCAGGAGAAAAATTCAAAGAAGGTACATATAAAATAGAATCAGAGAGAAGAGGCTACGGTCTTGAATTGGTTGTGGATTTTGTAAGAATGCCCCGTGGCCCGAGAGGCTTTGGCCGTGATAATAACGAACCTTTAGAACCTGTTGCTTCACAAACATTGGAAGATGTAATTGATACATGGCCCAAAGGAAATATAGGTGTACGAATTGGTGATTATATGTTCCGCCCACATCAAAAATGGACCATTACCGCGGTGCCTGAAGCAGGAGGTTATCTTGGCGGCCCATATTATAAAATTGTGATTGAGGGGACAAACCGGGCACTGGCAGCAACAGAAGAAGCTGAAGTAATCGCGGTCCCGGAATTCACCGGGGCACCTGAACAATTATGGAGAATTGATCAGTTGATTGATGGGACATACAGAATAATGCCCAAGGTAGTTCCCAATTCAAAAGAAAAATATGCATTGGTATCTGCCGGGGACAGTACGCCTACACTTGCTAAATTTGATATGAATAGCGACAATTCCAAATGGAATTTTAAAGATCATTAATGAATAATTATTGAAGTGGTTGTTTAAAAAGTCTTTGCGAACCTCTGTGTCTTCTTTGTGTCACTTTGCGTAATAATTGTAAGTAGCTGTTACGCAGAGATTCACAAAGAAGTCGCAAAGTTGCGTAACGTAATAATATAACGAATTTTCATTAATTCTTAACTTTTTAGACACCCTCTTTTTAGTAAATTTATTCTTAATTATCATGTTATTGTTGAATAAAAGAATGATCGGTTTCTAATGATACCTAGTTTTGTAGTAATTGGTGAGAACGTATTCTTTGTAGTTTTGTCAAATTTGTAGTTTAAATAATGAAAATATGAAAACAACTCCCGAACATGATAAAAAAATAGCTGGATTAACGTTTGAATCGGTATATCCTCATTACATTACAAAAATTGAAAAAAAGGGCAGGACAAAAGAAGAATTACATCAAGTAATTGAGTGGTTGACTGGCTATGACGACAAAAAAATACAAGACATTATTGATGAGAAGGCAACTTTTGAGACATTTTTCAACAAAGCAAAACTAAACCCTAATGCCCACCTGATAAAGGGTGTGATTCGTGGTTATCGGATAGAAGAAATTGAAAATCCAATAACCAAACAAGTTCGGTATCTTGACAAGCTGGTGGACGAATTGGCAAAAGGAAAAAAATTGAAAAGATTTTAAGGACAGTTTAAAAACCTGACAACTTGGAAAAGCTAAAACAAGGACGCGTAAAATTCCCTTAATGGATCATGTTTGGATTTGGCTTGTCCGAGTTGGGAATAAAGAGATGAAAGTATAAACTACAATTTTACTATTAGTCAGAATTTGTTAATTTTAATTTACAATGCAATAAAATTTATTAATATATTGTAAGCAATTCCTCCTGATACATATACGCAGATTACTATAAATAACATTTTCAGGTGGATATCTGATAAAAAATTAGAATATATGAATAGCTATAATTATTGAAGATTAAACATTTTATTAAATGCTATCCTGAATTTTTGATTGGTATTAGAAACTTTACAAAATAAATAACGTAAACACACAACGGTTTTTAGTTAATAACATTTTCAATTCTCTAATGAAGATTGAAGAGGCTTTATATATCTAATATCATAAAATAATGAAAAATGTATTTTCAGTTTTCCTACTGTTTATTTCGCTTTATCTGCATGCACAAGACGACTGGGATTTGATACATCCTTATCCTCAATCAAATACTCTAACGTCAATTAGTTTTGTAAATTCCACCACAGGCTTAGCTGTCGGAGATAAAGGGGCTATAATAAAAACGACTGATGGAGGAACAACATGGGAAGTAAAGAAATGTGGTTTTTTCAATCATTTCATGTCCATATATTTTAGAAATGAGTATGTGGGATATATCACTGGTGATAGCGGAATATTATTAAAAACTATAGATCAGGGTGAAACATGGGTAAAACTTGAAACAGGGTCTGAAAATATTCTAACTGCGGTAACTTTTATTAATGATACTATTGGGTTTGTTGTAGGATGTACAGGGGAAGTATATAAAACAACTGATGGTGGAAATTCATGGATAAAAAAAAATAATACAACAACTGAAAACTTGGAAGAAGTTCATTTTATGAATGATACCGTGG
>JBNLCS010000792.1:0-4950 GCA_050303935.1 Bacteroidales bacterium | reverse complement strand
AAAAAAGCCGTTTTAATGTCAGGACTGGGTGATGTATTACGGATTAGGAGGGAATATACGCTATTTTTGCCCGATAATGATGCCATGTATGCATTTTATGCTAAAAATAATTATAGCAGCATTGAGGGAATTAACTTGGATTACCTTAAATCTCTTGTTCTCAATCATCTTTTTGAGTTTGAAATTGTGAGCTCAGATATTCATTTAGGTTGCTTGCCCAAAAGAAATGCAATTGATGATTATGTGGCTTCAGGGTTTGATGACCAAGACATTGTAATTAATAAATATGCACGGATAGTAGACAGGGACATTGATGTTGCTAATGGTATAATCCATCGTGTAGACAGTGTGATAGAAATAGAAGAAAACAATGTGGCAACATGGCTGGCTGACAATCCTAAATATACCATATTCAGTGAGGCACTTGAAAAAACAGGGATTGCCGACACTCTTAAATTAATTGAAATTCAATACGGCAATATACAAACGCGTGTCAGGTTTACCATCCTTCCTGTATCCGATTCCGTTTTTAATAAATATAACATATCTTCATTCAACGATCTGGTGAATAAGTACGGTGCTGATCAGGATTTTACAAATTCGGAAAACAAATTGTACAAATTTATCGATTATCATTGTTTAGAAGGTACTTTCTATTTTACCAATATATACGATGATGGTTTCTACTATACAATTTCAAGGGATAATAGGGTATATATTGAGGTAACGGACGATTATAAGATAAATTATGATACTTCTACCGCGCAATACACCGGGTTCATAACAAATGATGCCAATTTTCCGGCCAAAAATGGAGTAATTCATGGAATTAATGATTTACTTGAGCCACCTGAAAATAAACCGTATGATATTATTTTTGAAACCACCAATTATATTGATGTGAAATCAGAGGACTGTTATATTGACGGGTATACCAATGAATTTTATGACCCCGATTATTTTCATAAAATAAAATGGGGAGATGGCGATTTTATCCGGTATTTTTGGGGACCAAATTTTTATTTTATAAATAACGATTGCATTTCTATGAGCGAGACAGATTGGTGGTTAGAGTTTACGTTGCCCAACATAAGTAAGGGAAAATACACCTTTATCATTGCTGGTCTCACAGGGCCAAACAGGGCCAATTGCGAAATATATATTGATGATGTAAAATTACAAAATAACATGTCCTGGAATGATAGTATTCTTGGTACCAATTATGATTTTAAAGAAATAGAGGTCGCCGAGGTTAACTGGAAGACAACAGGGGAACATACAATGTTATTTAAAACGATAGATCCCGGAACAATTTATTGGGATTATTTCAGGTTTAAACCGGTTAACTAATAACGATATTCAAATTTAGATAAGAAATAGTTAAAAATTCATAGCTGCTGTTGTAATAAGTTGAAAAGTGGGGTTTAATTGCTGATACAATATAGCAGAATGGAATACAATACCTTAAAAGACCATTGTTTTGGGCTAGCTTATACAAAGTACCAAAGCATGAATTAATAACCCGTATTGAGGAAACAGTTAACTTGCTGCGAGGAAGTTGATTAATTTTTGAAATTAGTCTTTTACAACGTACGGAATATCCATTTTTTTTGTCATTGTCGCTTCTGCCTATTAATCCATCACTATTATTCAGTTCCCAGCTCCACGCATATTCACTATCAGCTTCAGTAGCACTCTACCAGGCAACATTGTTGCCCGCATTTTCATACCCGCCATCGCTATACCTGAATCCGACAGGCATGGCATTGAAACCTTTACTGTTATTGACATTGCCATTGTTTTGCCAACCTGTGGAAGTTTTAATTTTCAAAGCTTCCGTATTACCACTCCAGTAACTGTTATTAACCTGATCTCCTGACATACCAATGTACAATTCCAGTTGTTTCCATTCATCGTCATTGGGTACATGCAATCCTACAGGGCAAATTTTTCCGGTACTAATGGTATTCCAGTTGTACAAAGCGCCGTATAAAATTTTCAAGTCAACCTCCAATTAGATTTTCATATTCTTTGTGCTGGATGTGGGTTATTCCCCTGCTTTAACTTTTTCTAACTTGCTTCTCGATTGTTTCGTGTCAAAAACAAATACTACCCTGACCTCTGTATCGTTTCTCCTGTATATTACCCTGTACCGGTTTCTTACCATGATAAAACGATAAGGCTTTCCCAGGTCTGGATCGATTACATAATTTACCTGTGGGTTTTTAAGTTTACTGGTTTCTGATAAAATGTTATCCCTTACATTTTCAGCACCTTGTACACTTTTCTTTTTGAAGTATGAATATATCTTTTTTAACTCTGCTTTGGCCAGTTTGTCCCATTTTATTGTGAGTTCTTTCATTACCAGTTTTCTGATTCTTTTTTTAATTCTTCCTGGGTTGTATACTCACCTGCATCAATACGTTTTTCTGCTTCTATTACATTTTCCCTTAGCAGTTTCTTTGTAATTGGTTCCCCGGATACTTTATAACCTACTACGGCATCTTCATCACTGACATAACTATTGATCATGGAATAAACAGCCTGTAGGAACCTTTCATCGTCCAGGCCATCTATTTGCCTGTGGATATATTCTTTTAATTCTACTGAACTCATGACTTTTTATTTTATACAAATTTAACGTTTTTTTGCCACTATTGGTTTTCATTCAACGGATGATATTTCTCTATCCCTGCTTTTAGTTCCTCTATCCCTGTCTACCTGTACCGTTCCGTTGTGCTTGGGTATTTGTGCCCGGCAAAGGTTTGTACCAAGCGTAAATCATGGGCGGATTTCAACAGATTGGCGATTACCGATTGACGGATGGTTTTGGCATGTAATGTCTTGCCGGGGAACTACTTTTTAAAAGGCTTAAATAAATTCTTAAAACTATGTCCAATATCCGGTGTGCCTAATTTATTAATTGTCAATGTATTGGTTTCTGATTTCAGTAATTTGGACCGTTCTTTGTTGATGTACTTGTAAAACAACATGATTTGCTTTGTCTTTTAAGTTTAAGTTTCTGCAGGGATGGCCTTTTCTTTGCCCGGTGTGATTTAACCAGAAGTAATATTTTTTGATGGCTTGTAAATTACATCTGACTATTTTCGGTTTGCTGTATTTCTTTCTTAATTCCCCTATGTAGTTCATTATATCGCTGTAAGTGGCCGTTAAGGCTTTTTCTTGTGTTACTTTGTTTACGTAGCTTTAAAATATCTATGTAGGGTCAAAGTTTTAGGTAATATGGGGGGTAAAGGCTTTGAAGAATCCTCCCAAAGAATCAATTTTACATTGAATTTAAATTTCTGAAATAGTTTCTGCTATTAATTTAGGCTTGCTGAAAAAGTCAGAAGTGCATAAATTTCGACTTGGTAAAGCGAAGATGTATAATAATACTTCGAACTGAAGCCAAGGAGGAAAGTGATGTGCTTCTGGCTAACTTAAAAAATAATTTCTTCTCTTGTTTGAAGTGCATGATAATTTGATGAAAATGATACATTTCTTTGCATTTATCCATTTCGATATACTATTTATGTTGTTGCATATTAATATTTTAATTATTTTTCAGCAAGCCTAATTTAGAAAGCCTTTCTTGTTTTAATAGTTGAATATATCATTATAACATTGGTAATTACCAATAAAATTAGTAAACTAGTATTAAAATCTTTGTTTAGATTTGAGATGAACAGGAATAACCTGAAATTATCAATTGTGTTAATATTGATATTTTTCTTTGGTGATGTTTTCAGCCAAATAAAAAATATAGGTATTCCGTTTATCAATAATTATTCCCGTAAGATATACCAGGCTAAAGCACAGAACTGGTCAATGTCACAAGATTCAAAAGGTGTGATGTATTTTGCTAACAACGGGGGGATGTTAATGTTTGATGGCGCAGAATGGAGCGTATATCCTTTACCTAATAATTCAATAGTAAGAAGTGTAAAATGTTTTGATGGAAAGATTTACGCGGGAGGATTTAATGAATTTGGATATTTCAAGAAAGACAGATATGGAAATATCAGGTATTATTCTTTATCGGAAAATATTCCGGAACGCAATAAAGACTTTGATGAGATATGGAGAATATTTATAACGAATCAAGGAATTGTATTTCAATCTTATTCAAACATATTCATTTACCAGGACAACAATATAAAAATTCTGGAACCCCGTTCACGTTTTGGTTTTTCATATCAAATAAGTAATGATGTTTATGTTGTTGATCGGGAGTTTGGTTTATATATATTAAACGATAAGCGATTGCTGCCGGTTCTTTTAGAAGAAGACTTTTTTGTTAAAAATGATATTACTTTTCTAATAAAAAAGGACAAGCTAATTTTTGGGACAACAAACCGGGGGATTTTTTCTCTTGAAGGAAAGCAACTTTTATCCTGGAATATCCCAATTAATAAAGAACTAATAAAAAGCCAAATATACACGGGTTTACAGTTGAACAATGAGCAGCTTGCTATTGGTACCGTTCAAAACGGTTTGTATATAATAGATTATGACGGTAATGTTGTCCTTCATTTGAACCGAACACATGGTCTTCAGAATAATACGATACTCAGTTTGTTTTATGACAATTACAAAAATTTATGGTTAGGGCTTGATAATGGAATTGATATGCTTGAAACCAATTCTCCAATTACCGTGTTCAATTATAGCAGCAATATTGAAACATCATATAGTACAATTATCTACAAAGATATTCTATATATAGGAACAAACCAGGGACTATTTGCGAAGCCTGTTAGCGAAATATATAATCGAAATATGGACCAATCAGGTTTCAGAAAAGTGGATGGTACGTTAGGACAGGTTTGGCGCCTTGAAGTTATTGATGGTAAACTTTTGTGCGGGCATAATTTTGGTACTTTCATAATTAATGGATATCAGTCTACAAAAATTTCATCCGTAATGGGTGGCTGGGATTATGTGCAAATA
>JBNLCS010000791.1:0-5030 GCA_050303935.1 Bacteroidales bacterium | reverse complement strand
TGATGCAAATAAAACAAAAATCATGCAGAAACATGAATATTAAGATATAAATATATGAATATAACTATATTAGGGATTGAATCTTCGTGTGATGATACTTCAGCAGCTGTATTAAAAGATCAATATGTATTATCAAATATTGTTGCTAATCAAAACGTTCACAAAGAATATGGTGGAGTTGTGCCTGAACTTGCTTCGCGGGCACACCAGCAAAATATTATTCCGGTTGTTGATAGTGCTTTAAAGAAAGCAAATGTATCAAAAAATGATATCAATGCCATTGCGTTTACCCGTGGGCCTGGTTTAATGGGATCGTTATTGGTGGGTACTTCATTTGCCAAAGGGCTTGCGTTATCACTCAATATACCACTTATTGAAGTAAATCACTTACAAGCCCACATTCTTGTACCTTTTATTAAGGAAATGAACAAAAATTTCGAACAAATTGAATTTCCATTTTTATGTTTATTGGTTTCCGGGGGGCACACGCAAATTGTACTGGTAAAAGACTATCTTGAAATGAACATTATAGGGAATACCATAGATGATGCCGCAGGAGAAGCCTTTGACAAGTGTGCAAAAATCCTTGGATTTGAATACCCTGGAGGACCACGGATTGACAAACTTGCTGCCGAAGGCAATGAAAATAAATTTTCGTTTCCTAAACCACGAATTGATAAACTGAACTATAGTTTCAGTGGATTGAAAACTTCGTTTATGTATTTTGTTAGGGACGAATATAAAAAAAACAACCATTTTATTGATCATAATCTGAATGATCTTTGTGCCTCTATTCAAAAAACAATTATTGAAATTTTACTGGAAAAGCTAATACAAGCCAGCAAACAAACAAGGATAAAACAAATTGCGATTGGTGGCGGTGTTAGTGCAAATAATGGACTGAGAAATAGACTTATTGAAGAAGCAAATATGAGAAAATGGAACCTTTTTTTGCCCGAATTTAAATATACAACTGATAATGCAGCGATGATCGCTATTACCGGCTATTTTAAATACAAAAAAAACCTGTTTACTGACCAAAGAACAACACCTTTGGCCAGGTTACCTTACTAACCTGTTTAATTCTTACCGCAGAACAAGGCTGCAAACAAAAAAAAGAATTTATACCTTTGAATAAAACAGGTTAACAAGGTGAATCTCCGATCAAAGATGTTAAAAAAATAACTTTATTATTGAAAAACCGTAGTTGTTGATAAACTTTAAAAATTAACATTTTTTAATCACTATTTTTGATTCTTTAATAAAATTACAACAACATTATTTTAATTGAAACGTTTTTTAAATTAATTGATTATCAGGCACAATTTTTGTTGGAAAATATTGGAACAAAATTGACAAAAGGTTTGTTAACAGAATTGAAATGAAGAGAATTCTTGGAATATTATTGATTGCTATTTTGGGTGCTTTTGTTGGATTATTTGCCTTTACAAGGTTTATCCAGCAAAAGCCTGAAACAATATATGTACAACAACAACCTGTTGATTTAATTAAATTACCTATTGACTCATCTAATGGGGTTTCTGATTTTGTGATTGCTGCAGAATTAACAGTTCATGCAGTAGTTCATGTTAAAACAGAATCCGTAAGAGAGACATATTACAGGAACCCTCTGTACGAGTTCTTCTATGGTGAGAGGTACAAGGAGTCAACTCCAATTGTAGGTTTTGGTTCTGGTGTTATTATTTCTCCGAAAGGATATATAGTTACCAATAACCATGTGATAAGCAAATCGCAAAATATATATGTTACCTTAAACGACAAAAGGGAATTTGAAGCAAAACTAATAGGAAGCGACCCTGGATCAGATTTAGCAGTTCTGAAAATCGACCAGGATGACCTTCCTTATATCCCATATGGGAACTCAGATAATTTAAAAGTAGGTGAATGGGTGCTTGCAGTTGGTAACCCATTCAATCTTACTTCAACAGTTACGGCTGGTATTGTTAGCGCAAAAGGCAGATCACTTGACATCATTAAAGAACAATACAAACTGGAATCGTTTATACAAACTGATGCAGCCGTTAACAGGGGGAATAGCGGAGGTGCGCTGGTAAATACAAAGGGTGAGCTGGTTGGAATTAACACGGCCATTATATCCCCTTCGGGAGGATCGGTTGGAAATTCTTTTGCAGTACCTGTAAGCATTGTTGAAAAAGTTGTTGCAGATATTATTGAATTTGGAACAGTTCAGAGAGCTATATTAGGCGTTAGGATTGATGAAGTAAATGCCGAATTAGCCAAAAAAGAAGGGTTAGAAAGTATCGTAGGTGTATATATAATAGAAACAACAATTGACGGAGCTGCACGTGAAGCAGGAATTAAAGGTGGTGATGTGATTATAGCTTTAAACGATGTTACAATAAAAAGCATATCTGAACTACATGAACAAATTGGAAGATACAGACCGGGCGATAAAGTAAAGGTTACTATTTTAAGAGATAATAAAAAGAAACATTTTGATGTTGTTTTGCGTAACATGCAAGGAGAAGCTCAACTAATAGAACCTATTAATGAAAAGGATTTTCTGTACGGAGCTATCTTGAAACCTGTTTCACCTGACGAAAAAAACAAACTGAAAATATCAAACGGGGTTAAAGTTACAGAATTGAAAGAAGGTAAATTATTAAAAGAAGGGGTTAAACAAGGATTTATAATAACTGAAATAAATCAACAATCCATTTCAAATTTATCTGATATAATGACTGTTATTAAAAAAGTGAAAGACGGTATATACATCAAAGGTATTTACCCGAATGGAATGACCGCTTATTATGCATTTGAAAAATAAGAAGTTGTAATATAATATATTCAATGAAAATTTAGTTATAATAATAAAAAGTTGACTTGAATAACAAAATAGTCTAATTTTGCAAAAAATTTTTAAATAGGGTATACGATAAAATGAGACAATTAAAGATTACAAAATCAATTACCAACAGGGAGAGCGCTTCATTGGACAAGTATCTTCAAGAAATTGGAAAGGAAGAGCTTATAACTGTTGAAGAGGAAGTTGAATTGGCGCAGCGAATTAAAAAGGGTGACCGTGAAGCATTGGAAAAATTAACAAGAGCCAATCTGCGTTTTGTTGTATCTGTTGCTAAACAATACCAAAACCAGGGGCTAAGTCTGCCCGACCTTATCAATGAAGGAAACCTAGGATTAATAAAAGCTGCCGAGAAATTTGATGAAACAAGGGGATTTAAGTTTATATCGTATGCTGTATGGTGGATACGTCAATCAATTCTGCAAGCTTTGGCCGAACAATCACGAATTGTTCGATTACCCCTGAACCAGGTAGGTTCGCTAAACAAAATAAATAAAGCTTTTTCAAAGTTTGAACAAGAATTTGAACGTACCCCTTCACCAGAAGAACTAGCAGAAACATTGGAACTACCAAAAGAAAAAGTTGCTGATACCCTGAAAGTATCCGGAAGGCATGTTTCAGTAGACGCACCATTTGTTGAAGGTGAAGACAACAGCTTACTTGATGTATTGGTCAACAATGATTCTCCCAACGCTGATAAAAGCCTTATCAACGAGTCGTTAACCAAAGAAATAGAAAGGGCTCTTTCAACCCTTACTGAAAGGGAAAGAGATATTATCAAGCTTTTCTTTGGAATAGGATGCCAAGATATGACGTTGGAAGAAATTGGAGAACGTTTTGGCCTTACCCGCGAACGTGTTCGTCAGATTAAAGAAAAAGCAATAAGAAGATTGCGTCATACTTCAAGAAGTAAACTATTAAAATCCTATTTGGGATAACATATTTGAAAAAATTAGCTTAAAGCCGGTCTTTATAAAAGTCCGGCTTTTTCTTTTACCTTCATAGCATACCAGTTTATTAATATTGAATTAACAGATATTACTTTGCTGTGTAAAGGATCTTTAGATAGAGTCTCGGCCAACATGTCTTTCGTAATTTCAAGATAGTTTGGCCAATCTCCTTTCGTTAAATTTATTGGTCTAACAAGTTGTGGGACAAAAGGCTTTAGATAATGCTTAAACTCTTGTATTTTGCGTTTTTTAATTTTAGTTGTTATTTCATTCTTAAAAGAAACGTTATGCTTGATAAAATAATTCTGCATTAACAATGTGTCATATAACTTTTTATATCTTCTTAATTCATACGGTACACTACTGAAAAACTTCATAAAAAAATCATCCCCAAACGGAAACCGTATATTATACCCAAAAAAAGTAAACACCTTGGAACTATTGGTAACAAACTTTGAAATTTTCTCTCTGTTATCAAGGTCTTCAAAAACAGTCCTGATGTCATACCCTTTTTCTACTTCTTCCCTAACACGTAGTTCTGATTTTAATAATTTTCCCAAGTCACGTAATATCTGTTTATTTCCGGTTCCATATATATAGCGCGCCCTGGCATATTTACTGTAAAAATTATCAATGGTCAAACTGTCATCAAATACATCCATATATTGGCTTCCCGCTGACACGTCGCCATAATGTCCGGGAATAAACACAGCATCTTCGTTAACAACAGCGTGTTCCCTCATTCTTTTTGTTACAAAATATTCAGTTAGATAAAACATTGAAGAATATTGAGCTGAATAGTTGACATAATCATGAAAAACTTCATCATTTTTTAATGAAATAAAATTTTTATCCGTATGATCAAAAAACATCCACTTAAAACCTAAACTGTTTGCTACCTTTTTTGATATTTCAACCTCATAATAATTAGGTTTACCGTAAGTAAAACATAAAACATCATCAATACCGGCTTCTTTCAACAAGACTGCAATGCATCTTGAATCAAACCCACCACTTAAAGGAAGGACAATCTGCCTTCTCCCGAGAGAATTGTTTAATCTGTTAAAAACTGCTTCAAATAATTCTTCAGCATTGCTTACTAATTCTTCTTTATTGCCTGCTAAAAAATTCCGGTTTTTTATATCGAATAGAAATTCAGAAGTAAGTAATTCATTATCATTAAGCGTAATTAATTCAGCCGATCGAACCTGATATACCCCTTCTACCAACGTTTT
>JBNLCS010000790.1:0-3094 GCA_050303935.1 Bacteroidales bacterium | reverse complement strand
GATTTTAAACTTTCATCCAGGTCCTTTTTTAAATCCCTGATACCTTGTTCGGTCAGTTTTATTGGATCTTCAAGCTTGTCAATGGCAGCATGTGCCTCAGCTTGTCCTATCTTGATTAATCTTTTAAATACACCCATTGTTAATTCGTTTATTCAATTGTTTAAATTATTCTATAAATACATAATACTTAATCAAATCTTTTGTAAAGAAGATCAAGCTCCTTGTCAACTCCTGTTATGAGGGTTGTTTCGAAAAACTTATTAGTTCGTCTGAATATTCACTTAGTAATAAGCTCAACGAGTTTATTGAACCTTCTAATTCATTCAGGTCAAGGTTCTCCAGTTGCAATGTGTCACGGAAAATAACCTTTTTACCAGTACTGTCCAATGCAAAAGCTCCATGGATAATGTCCCTGTTTTTTTGAAGCAAACTGCTCAAAGTTTCCGCAGAATTATTTTTAAGTTCAAATATAAACTGCTCTAATACCAATATTGGCGGTGCACAGCCAATTACCAGGTTATGAATTCCTTCACTGTCGTTTTTAATTATGAATACCTCATCTTCCTGGTCTTCATGAACAATTTCATAATCTAACTCAAGAAGATAATCCTTTACTTTTAAATAATATTCATTCATTTTTATTGCTTGATTTATTATAAGTTTTGTATGGTCAAATGTACAAAATTATTCGTCTGAACCAATTCTCGATTTATGGTGGTTTATTTCTTTCCATTTCTTATATTTGCTAAAAGTTTTGTCAAATATAAAACATTATTTTTACAAATGCTAAAAAAATTAGCTTTTTATGTCGGTGATTGGAAAAAATATTAAAAAGATCAGAAAAATTAAGGGTTGGAACCAGCACCAATTTGCAGAAAATGTGGGCTTAAAGCGTTCCAGTATTAGTGCGTATGAAGAAGGGAGAGCAAAACCAAAAATAGAAACCATTTCGATGATTGCTAATAAATTTGGCATTTCTATAGATCAATTTATAACACATGAACTAACTATAGATGAAATTTTACATGTAAATACTGAAAAATATGCCATTGACCAACCAGAAAAATATTTGCATGAAAAAACAAATATCCCGTTTGTTGAAAACGAAGCGATATATGACTTTATCAATAAAAAAGGGGATCGGATGTATTTGAAAGGACTTCCGGTTGTTACATTTCCTTTTAAAACGCCAGGATTTAACGTTGCGGTTAAAATTTCTGAAAAATTTGGCATTGAAGATAAGCAATTTAAACAAGGGGATGTATTGCTTTGTGAAATTGTTAGCAAAAACAAACTGGAAAGAAACAAGACGTATTTAATTTGTGAAAAAAAGAGGATTGTAATTTCAGATCTAAGGTTCTTGCAAAAAGACGGGTACTTGGATGAAACTATCTATTATAAACCTGATGAGTTGATAACCGGCAATATTGAATTGATTTTACAAATAAACGGAGTAATTAGTTTAAATATGCTCCATAAAGATAATTTGGAAAAAAGGATAAACAAACTAGAGGGGATTATTGAGAAAATGAATAAATATTTGGGAACCGGGGAATAAGAAAATTCAGAAAATATTCTATTATGAACATACATTATTTGTTGAGAAGTATAACAGCGTTGGATGTTAGATGTTTATGTAATAGTGGTTTTAAGCAAAAGCTTGTCCTCCCAAAGAAAAAGTCAAATTTATGAAACAGATTACCATTTCAATTTGCACAGTAGTAGTACTGGCCGCTGTTGGATGCCCATCAACTAATACGATCATTTTGTCTGATTATTAAATGGAGATTTCCTTTTTTAGAAAATACGGCTGAATAATGTTCTAACAATAAGATTATGGAACACAATCAAAGTGAAAATTTTGACTGAAGAATTTTTTGCTTCATCAAATACAGTTCCCTGATCAATTGTTCAACATCTATTGAAGAAATTCCTAACCATGCTGCTGCTGTTTCGACTACGCTGAATGTATTTGTTACTATTTTTATTTCTCTGGAAAATACCCCAAATAAAGTTCCGGCAACAACTTGCCTGGGTGTTATTGTAAGAAGGGCAAGTTTCTTGGGTTTTACATGTTTTTTGTTTGTTTTTAAATATACGGCCAACGCTTCAAGCTGTTTTTCTTCATAAATTATATTAGCTTCCCGGGTATCAGCAAGAATATTCAAATCAGGATGATAATCCTTTGAATTATATAAAGAATCAAGCAAACTTATAAAATCAAGCAAATAAATATCTCCATAATAATATTCCAAAATTAAATTATGTTCCTTAATAATATTAAAACAACAGTTGCTCGACATCTAAAATTGTGATTATGAGATGGACTTATTTCTATTTTAACAATTGATGGTATAGAGACTAATTAAATTTCATCCTTCCGTTTTTTATGTGTCTTATTGTTCCATGTTATGTAGGGTTTTCTATAAATATTCAATGCTATTTGCACAAAACCTGCCTTATCTGGAACACAAGCTACACCATAAAAAATTCCAAAAGCGGACTTTAAACAATTTTAAAAATGGTGAATATTTATGAAATATTCAAGAGAATAACGTGTAGTATGTGTTATTAAACACTATGAATGCTTGTTTTACATATTAGTTGATTATTATGTATACCATCGGTTAGAAGGTCTGTAATGCTATCATCAATATGGTTGAAAGCTCAATAAATTAAAAATAATATGAATGTTCACAACTTGTTAGATTATTATGAATTTGATGATATATATAATCTTGTGTTTTACAATTGGAAATATTTGCTAATATTCCGTTACCTTTTTCTGTGTTTTTTTGTTCGATCTTCTGTTGGATTTTCTTTGAATAGTCAATACTATTTGCATCAAATCAACTTTATTCTTAGCAAAATATGCTATAACAAATTCCAAAATAGATCTTTGACCTCTTAATTTTTATGCTGATTTTACTACTTTTTTTCTTTCATGTTCTTTCAAAAGAATTTTTCTCATTCGGATGCTTTTTGGCGTGACTTCAACGTATTCGTCATCCTGGATATACTCCATTGCTTCTTCTAGCGAAAATACTATGGGCGGTGCAATTTTGGTTTTTTCATCAGAGCCCGAAGCACGCAT
>JBNLCS010000789.1:0-1316 GCA_050303935.1 Bacteroidales bacterium | reverse complement strand
AAGATATTAGTGAAATGGTTAAAAATGCAATTATAATTTTTTGCCTCATCATTATATTTTTCCTCTCATGATTTTAAAACACGTAAAAATAATATTAATCACGCAGGTATAAAATTATTATTATTAAAAAGAAGACTTAGAATTCTTCAAACTCAAAAAGTATCTGTTTTAAACATAAAAGTACCTTCGGTAAGATTACCCAATTTATCGTATGCCCTAACAATAATACTGTATTTCTTGTCTCTTTCAAACCTGTTTATATACCCGTCATATGCTGTTGGGCTTTTTTCATCGTTAAGTATATAAGACATTTTATCATATCCCACCACCATATCTGTTGCAGAGACAAAAAAAACAACATAGCTGGGATAAACTTTTAATCCATTCTCTTCTTTAACCGGAGGTGTACTAAAACGGGTAAAAATTTCAGGGCCTTTGTTATCAACCATTACAGTAAAATCATTACTATTTGTGTTGTCTACATTATCCATGGCTGTAAACGAGATTTTATGCATTCCCTCGTTCTCTATAGAAAAAGGTTCACTATACTCGCGGATACTTTCACCATCGATATTATAAGTTATCTTACTTAAACCGGCTTCATTGTCACGTGCCAGCAAAATAATCTTGGTTTCTTTGTTGATATAAACGGTATCCCTTGTAAAAAAAACAGGCCCGCTGAACTTGTTATTAATTACCGGCCCTGACAGATCAATATACGGAAGTGAACTTTTGTTCATTTCCTGATCTTCTGTACTTTTATTGTTTACATTATCCAGGGCGTATGCTTTAACTTTTAAATTTCCTGAATTTGATGATAAATAAAATGGTTGTTCATATAATTCATATTCACCCTCGTTAATCGAATAATAAATTTCTTTAACCCCGGCCTTGTTATCAAATGTAGTTAATTTTAATTTTGACCGTCCGGAAGAATATTCCTGCCCATTGGCTATTATTGTATTACCCAATATTTCCTGCACTATTGTAGGAGGTGTTTTATCCACATAAAATGCATACGTATTGGTATCTTCAACATTATCTACATCATCAATTGCAAAATAAGATATGCTATGTTCCCCCTCTGAAAGATATTTTGATTGTATTGGATATTGATAGGTTTTATGTGTATTACCATCTATGGCATACATAATTTTTTTCACACCGGATTTATCTTCACTGGTAAATTTAATTTTTGTCTTTCCAGAAATAATATTTTCATGCTTGTCTCCCTCAAACTCAATTTTTGAAACAGGTTTGGAAGAATCCATAACTACTTTTACTTCATGAACTTCTTCATCGTTTCCAACATTATC
>JBNLCS010000788.1:0-1717 GCA_050303935.1 Bacteroidales bacterium | reverse complement strand
GAAGAAAAAATGAAAAATAATGAAAGACGATACTTTATCTTAACACTCAAATCAACTAAAGATTAAAAAAACATTCTAACAAATGAACAGGGGAATTTACTAATTATTTAAAATTTATAAACTACTTAAAATTTTTTATTATGAAGAAACAAATGTATTCATCATCAAGTTGTAATGTGATGAGAAATTTCCCAAAAAAAACAGTAACTATCGTAACCACTATTTGTTTTCTCTTGTTAAGTTCCTCGATAACAAGTATGAAGGCCCAACTGGCCTCATGTCACAGCAAATTCGTTGGTAACATATGGTATAATGCTAGTATGCCCTTAAACTATGACCAGTATTTCAATCAGTTGACCCCTGAAAATGCTACAAAATGGTCATCGGTGCAAGGAGCGGGTGAAAATTCGTGGAACTGGGGAGATGCTTTAAGCATGTACAATTATTGTAAATCGCATGGTATCCCTTTTAAATTCCATACGCTTGTTTGGGGCAATCAATACCCTTCATGGGTAGATAACGTTTCAAATAAAGCGGCAGCAGTTGAAAACTGGATCAGGGAAGCAGGACGCACATTTCCTGATTGTGAATATATAGATGTTGTAAATGAATGTTTGCCAAACCATGCCCAACCAAGTTGGTTGGGGAGTATTGGAGGAACAAATGGTTTGTACGGAACAGGCTGGGACTGGGTAGTTTGGTCATTCGAAAAAGCCAGGCAATACTTCCCAAATGCTAAACTTCTTATAAATGATTACAATATTTTGAACAATTCATGGAACAACGATCTTGATATTCTTTGTGATATCGTAAATATTTTAAACAGCCGCGGCTTAATAGATGGAATCGGTTTACAGTCACACGGATTAGCCGAGACTCCCGGAGCAGATGTATCTGCCAGGTTAAACAGCATTACATCACAATGCCCGGGTGTGCCCATATACATTTCAGAGTTTGATCTTGACATAGCCGATGATAACCAACAAAGAAATAAAATGGCTGAACTTTTTCCTATTTTCTGGAATAATTCTTCCATAAAAGGTATTACACTTTGGGGATATCATCAGGGGCATACATGGATCCCTAATTCTCACCTTATCAGATCTGATGGATCAGAAAGGCCTGCCATGGTATGGTTAAAAGAATATTTGAATTGTTCAGGTAGCAGCAGCAGTGGGTGTTCAGGTATTACCAGCCTATCAAACGGAACATATACAATCACTGCCAGGAACAGTGGTAAGTGTCTTGATGTAGATAATTTTTCAACCGCTGATGGAGGAAATGTTCAACAATGGACTTGTGGTGGAGGAACAAACCAGCAATGGGTTGTCTCCCAGTCAAACGGACGCTATACATTGAAAAATGTAAACAGTAATAAATGCCTTGATGTAGACGGTGGTTCATCAGCCGATGGTGCAAATATACAGCAATGGGCTTGTATAGGTAATAATGCGCAATCATACTGCCTACAAGATGCCGGTAGCGGTTATTACAAACTGGTTAATTATGGAAGCGGTAAATGTGTGGATGTTGAAGGCCCCTCAACTGCAGATGGAGCCAATATACACCAATGGACTTGCAACGGTGGCGATAACCAGCAATTTAGTTTCACACCAGTTGGCGGTTCTTCTTCCGGGGGCACATTCAATGGTGTTTATTCGTTCGTGGCACAACATAGTGGCAAAGCTCTTGATATTGCCGCCGGGGGAACCGCTAA
>JBNLCS010000787.1:0-2924 GCA_050303935.1 Bacteroidales bacterium | reverse complement strand
CACACGAAAGGATTCGTGCGGCAGCAGGGGCGTTCTCCGATAGGCTTTTAGCCTATCGGCAGCCTACTCGATCGTTCTTTCATAAAGAAATCAAATCTTAAAATAAATAAACATTACTGCAACAGAATTTAGTAACGCATGTGCAAAATAACTCCATAAAATACCATACTTTATTCTTATATACGCACTATTTAATCCTCCCAGTAATTGAGGCATAATCAGCAAAGGTATTAATAATATAGTTTTTGGATTGACGTTAACGGTGTAATTCTGAATATGTAAAAAGCCAAACAACAATATCGAAAAATAAAATATAAATTTAAAAAATTTCATTCCAAATTTTTCTATCTCGGTTTTAAAAGCAAAACATAATATTGAAAATAAAAATACACTTCCTACGATAAACAATATTTTATTTGTCCAATTATCAGGACTCAATATTCCTGTATGTAAATATTCTTTACAGAAGAATCCAAGTCCAATTAAGGTTGAAGAAGTTATTATAAAAGGTATTTTCCAATTTAAGTATAGTCTAAATGACACTTCTTCCAAAAGTGGACCTAATATTATCATAAATAAAATATTCTCATCAATCTTCATTTCATGAATATTATTGACAGCATCAATAATACCATAAAACCTTAATAGCATTGATATCAATGCAAATAGAACGTTCAATATTAATACAATTAACGATGATATAAGAATAAATTTTATTTTTCCACCAAGTTTTTCTTTTGATTTTATATATGGGACAGGATTCTTAATATAGTTAAAAATCTCTTTTATTAAGAGAACCGAATATTTCATTTCATTGAAAGGATTAAAGATTTTACAAAATAGATCTTTCTTTTTTTTTTAAAATATCTCACAAATTATTTTAGTTTGCTGGGGTCAGTAGAATGACACACAACTACCCTATGTGTTAAACTTTTGTACTTTTTTATACATTTCTTTTTGTTCTAAATTTATATATTTAATCCAATAAATTTAGAATATATAACATGATTTTTCTTGATACATGGGGGTATATCTCAATGGTCTGGCTGCTCAAATGCCCCGGTATCTCCTGAATGATCATTAAATCTACCCCGCTTTCAATGAGGTGTGTAGAAAACTGTGCCGCGACATGTGCAGTTTTAAATCTTTTATTTCAAAAACCCTTCTCTTTTTTGCAAATTAAATAAGCCGAAGAGCAGAAATAATATGGAAAGGGCAGACTGGTAAACCCTGTTTTGTATCACAATTTTTCTCCAGGCAATATCGCTCATGCTCCCGGGCTGCTGAAACGGGTTAAGGTAGAGGTACCATGACTTTTCTTCAAAATAATCCTGAAAAATGAAAAACACAATAATTAACAAAACCAAAACTACGGCCGCACCTGTCCCACTTTTAAACCATGTTGACAACATAAAAGCCAGCGTACCACAAAATAATATGGGGAACATAAGCTGTCCGGCCATTTTAAATATGTTCAGGTCGGCAATAAGGTAGTGTGTTAATGCTGCAAGGGCCAACAAAATTAAAAAGGTAAGTATAAATGTTATTATTATTCTGAACAACCATACTTTATAACGGTAATCAGGAACACTGAACAGTACTTCCAAGGTGTGGCCGTCGCGGTCGCTTTGCACGCCAAACGATGTAGGAAACAGGATTATGGCTACAGCCGGGATAATAAGGATATAATAAAATTCGGCTTCATTGGGTATGTAATGGTTAAACAGGTTAATAAGTAAAATAGTAATGTACAATAAAATGGCAAAGGTCAGGAAATAGATAAACCGGCTTCCGAAAACAATTTTCATATTGTATCGAAAAAACCGCATCAGTGTATATATGTTTTTATTTGCTTGTATCATCTATAAATTGTTAGTTTATGCGTTCACACATTTTATCCATTGTTCGTATGTGTCTCAATAGTATATCAAATATGTTCTGTATCATATTCCCTAATTTGATTGAAGCCATAAATATGCATCTTCAAGGTTAGGCTGGATACTTTCAGCATTTTCAACCGGTTTTTCTGCTGCTACGCACCGTATCCTTACCTTGTCCCCGTCGCGCATATGGTTAACAACCTGGTATTTATTATAGGTTTGTTCAAAATCATTCACATGGATGAAAAACTGCCACACCCTGCCTTTGGCTTTTTGCGTCATGTCACGCGGATTGCCCAGGTATTTCACTTCACCTTTGTTTAAAACGGCCACCCTGTTGCATGAACTGGAAATATCTTCAATAATATGCGTTGAAAAGATAATGATCCTGTTACGGCTTAGTTCAATCAACAGGTTCCTGAAGCGGATCCTTTCCCTCGGGTCTATGCCGGCCGTGGGTTCGTCAACAACCAATATTCTGGGTAAATGCAGTAGTATCTGCGCAATACCGATACGTTGTTTCATTCCACCGGAGAAAGAACCTATTTTATCATGGGCATTTTCAAACATGTTTACTTCTTTAAGTACATATTCAACCCTTTCGGTCCTGCTTTTTACATCGGCAATATTTTTAAGAATGGCCATGTAGTCCAGGTATTCATAAGCAGTCATGTTTTCATACATGCCAAATTCCTGCGGAAGGTATCCAATTAATCCTTGTAGTTCTTCCCGTTTTTTAAGGGTGTCAAATTCATTGATAAAAATTTTACCGTAGCTTTGATCAATAATGCCGCAAATAATTTTCATCATGGTTGATTTACCGGCGCCATTAGGCCCTAATAAACCGAACATGCCTGTACCTATTTCCATGCTCACACCATTTAGGGCTTTGAATGGTTTTTGTTTTCTGCCAATAACGGGAATGCTTATCACGAGGCTGTAAATAAGGTATCTAATTCTTCTAAACCTGCCCGAGAGCCGCTGAATATTAATATTTTTTTCATGAATCCTTTTGCTTATCCAGCTAAACCATAAAATGATATA
>JBNLCS010000786.1:0-2757 GCA_050303935.1 Bacteroidales bacterium | reverse complement strand
TACCATTTTATCAAAATTTTCTACTTCGTATTCATACAATTCGACATAAATTTCACCAAAGTTTTTTGAATAACTACGCTGCATAATGTTATAATAAATTCGGGGGTTCCCCCTTCCAATATTGCTGGCATAATGTTTTATATCAGGAACGGTATCAAGAACCGACTCAACCCATTTCACCGATTTATTTGTAGCATCAAGGTTAGACCCCTCGGGTAATTTGACCCGGATCATCAACTGAGGCGTTTCTGCCTTAGGGAAAAAACTGACCGGAACAAAAAACTTGAATACAGCAAAAGAGATGATCAATATAACCAGAGAAACCAAAACTACCAATAATTTATGTTTCAATGCGAATGCAAGGCTTTTGCGATAGTATTTTTGGATGAATCTTTCCAGCCAATTTGTAAGGTCAAGTTTTCTTTTTTTACCCCTATCAAAATCCCCCGGCTTAATCAGTTTGCTGGCAATTAAAGGTGATAATGTCAGGGCGATTAAAAGTGAAACAGAAAGCGTTGCAATGATGGTAACCGGCATACTTCTGATAAAATCACCCGATTCATTTGGCATCATAATAATCGGAATAAAAGCAAGAACGGTGGTTACCGTTGCACTAACAATTGGCCACCCTATTTCCGATGCACCCATTACGGCTGCTTCTCGTGGTGTATAACCCATTTTCACATGCCTGGATATATTTTCGATCATTACAATGGAATTATCAACCAGCAAACCTAAAGCAATAACTAAACCGGCAATAGATATCTGTTCCAATCCAAATCCTGCATAATCTACTACCCCCAAGCCAATAATAATTGAAAGCGGAATGGCAATAATGATGATCACCGAAGATTTAAATCCAATGGCAAGCAATATTACAATCCCTACAAGCAAAATACCTTGTAACAAGTTTGAAAGGAAGCTACTGATACGATTATCAACAGTTACAGACTGATCAAATGCAGTGTACAAGGATATGTCGTTACCAAGTGATAATTTAAATTTCCCCACAATAGGCCTGATCTCGTCCATAATCATAAAAATATTGATATCAGGTTTTTGAGTAACTGTAATAAATGCCGCCCTTTTTCCTTTAAAACGTCCGATATACCTGTAATCTTCATCCTTAAATTCAATGTCAGCAATATTTCTCAGATGTATAATTTTTCCCTCATAAGCACTCACTACTGTGTTACCAATTTCTTTCAGGTTTTCGTAAGAACCACTTGTTTTTACATTAAAAGTTTTATCTGAAAATTCCACTGATCCACCAGGAATATTAGCGTTATAACTATTGATGGAATTAATTACCTGGTCAATACCAATATTCATCATGGCCATTTTTTCCATATCAACCGCTACCCGTACTTCCCGTGCAGGTAAAGCATGAATTTCTACTTTTTTTACTCCATTGGCTTTTTCTAACTGTTTTTTCAAGTTTTCGGCATATTGGTTCATTTCATGATATGGCAAACTATCCGAGACCAGTGCATATTGCAAAATCTGAACATCGGAACTGGACCATTTAATAATGGAAATATCAAATATTTCATCAGGAAGTTCACTTTTTACATTGTTAATTTTCGATACAGCCTCGTCTTGTTTTTCTTTTGTATCAACACCAAATTCAAATCGTATTGTAATTGACACCACACCATCAACAACAACCGTATTGATCTTGTCCACGTCATCCAATTCATTTAGCGCTTCTTCAATGGGAATGGCCACCAGGTTCTCAAGATCGTTGGGACTGGCACCCGGATAAATCACGTTAACTGTAACCCCCGGAATAAGTATGGCAGGATTTTCCATACGCGGCATATTGATAAAAGAAATAACACCGGTTACCAACAAAAGGATAAAAATGACAATGGTAAAATTAGAATTTTCCGTAGCTAATTTGGGAAGTCTCATGTATTCAGTTTTTTATTCAACAATAATTAACGAATCGCCATTAGTTATAAAATTAACATGACCGGTAACTACCCTGTCCCCTTTTGATATTCCCTGATCCACCAACACATGATCATCTAACAGCTTATAAATATGGATTTTCTTTTTCACGGGTTTATATCCATCGGCAACAAATACTTCCGCTATATTTCCATCAGTATTAAACATTGCTTTGTATGGAATTTGCAGTAATTTTTTTTCAAAACCTGTTTCTATTCGTGTCTTCACAATTAATCCTGAAACCAGTTTAAAGCCAACCTGCCCTATTAACGTTTTCACTTCAAACATTCCTGTATAGGGGTCAGCAAACTGACTTATTTCGTTAACAGTTGCGGTCATAAAAGTATCAGGATATGCATCGGCGTAAACAAAAGCCTTGTCTCCAATATTTATTTTCACAACCTCATAATCCGTGACTGCGGTTTTAACCGTCCAGTTTTTTTTATTAGAACCAAATAACACTACCGGGTAACCAGCACCTATAATTTCGTTATCTTCAACCAGTTTTTTTAAAACAATGCCATTATCGGGTGCAGTTATTTTTGAATACCGCAGGTTGAAGTTGGCTATTTCAAAATTTGACTGAGCGTATTCAAGTGCGGTCTTAGTATCTTGATATTGTTCCAACGTAGCCACACTATCGGCATACAAAGCGGAAACCCGTTTAAAGTCTCTTTTTGCTTTTTCAAATGCAAGCTCTGCCTGCTTAACTTTTGAATTAATCTCACTCAGGTTTAACCGGGCTATCAAATCACCTTTTTTCACATACTGTCCTTCTTTAACAGGAATTTGCTGTAATACGCC
>JBNLCS010000785.1:0-2018 GCA_050303935.1 Bacteroidales bacterium | reverse complement strand
CTGTATCCGGCGCACATCCAGGCGCACGCTGGCGTAGAATTTTAGGGCTTGCCCACCGGTGGTGGTTTCAGGATTACCGAACATTACGCCAATTTTTTCGCGTAACTGGTTAATGAAAATACAGCAGGTATTGGTTTTGCTAATGTTTGAGGTAAGTTTACGAAGGGCTTGCGACATCAATCGTGCCTGCAATCCCATTTTTGAGTCGCCCATTTCACCTTCTATTTCTGATTTGGGGGTTAATGCAGCTACTGAGTCAATTACTATGATATCAATAGCTCCGGATCGTATCAAATGATCGGTAATTTCCAAAGCCTGTTCGCCATGGTCGGGTTGCGAAATTAACAGGTTTTCAAGATCAACCCCAAGTTTTTCAGCATAGAAACGATCAAATGCATGCTCTGCATCTATAAAAGCTGCGATTCCGCCATTTTTCTGAGCATTTGCTATTGCATGAATGGCCAGGGTAGTTTTACCGGACGATTCAGGGCCATATATTTCAATAACCCTGCCCCTTGGATAACCCCCAACCCCTAGTGCTAGATCAAGGGCTATTGAACCTGATGGGATTACGGGCACATTGGCAATAGCTTTGTCCCCCATTTTCATTATAGTACCCTTACCATAACCTTTTTCAATTTTATCTAGGGTAAGGCTTAATACTTTTAATTTTTCTGCACTGGGCTTGTTTATTGTTTTTTCCTGTTCTTTTTTTTCGCTCATTTTAATAAAATTATATTGAAAGTGTTTTGTATATCTGCTCTGTATGATTTGCAGTATCTACCTTTTTAAATATTTTTTCTATTTTTCCTTCTTCATCAATAATGTATGTTTTACGCAATACACCTAGTTTTATATTTCCATACATATTTTTTTCCCCCCATGCTTCATATTTTTTCAAAATATCTTTTTCAGGGTCAGGAATAAGCGGGAAAGGCAGGTTGTATTTGCTTATAAACTTATTATGTGATTCAGGATTGTCGGGACTTACACCCAGGACTACAAAGCCCTTGTTTAATAAATCCTGATAGTTGTCGCGTAAATTACAGGCTTCCTTAGTACAGCCAGGTGTATCATCCTTTGGGTAAAAATATAATACCACTTTTTTACCTTTATAATCTGATAAATTTATTGTATTTCCATTTTGATCTGCTGCTGTAAATTCAGGAGCAATCATTCCTTCTGTTAATTGTGCCATTTTGTTATAATTTTTGTTAAACTTAACAAGCTTAACACCTTTGTTTTCTAAATGTTCAAAAGGTAAAACAGGATTGGTTAACAATCTCCCAGAGGGTAAATGTACAAAGAAAGTTTTTTAGAGAAATAAGGAATTATTTTTCTTTATTAACAAGTATTGAACATTAAATATGTTCTAAAAAACCATTAAATAATTACGGTTTTTATAAAAAAATGACAATTTTGTGAGGGTATTTTGTGATTATTTAAAAAGAATGTGAGATATTAGAAAATTTCTAAACCAGAATACAACGTATATTTAAAACGTATATTATTTCAATACTAACTAAAACTATAAACAAAAATGAGTAAGTTATTTATCCCCAAAGGTTACAATCCATTACTTGACCTGAATGAAACAGAAAAAGCCATTAAACTATCCAAGGATGTGTTTGAGTTGAACCTTTCTTCTGAGTTGAGGCTAAGAAGGGTTACGGCCCCTTTATTTGTGTTGAGGGGTACCGGAATCAATGATGATTTGAACGGTATTGAACGAAAAGTTTCATTTCCTATAAAAGATATGAACGAACAAGTCGCGGAAGTTGTAAATTCTTTGGCCAAGTGGAAAAGAATGGCTTTAGCTGAGTATAAAATTACCCATGGGTATGGGATCTATACCGACATGAATGCTATCAGGCCAGATGAAGAAATGGACAATATACATTCACTTTATGTTGACCAATGGGACTGGGAACGTGTAATGAATGCCGAAGAAAGAAACCTTGATTTCTTAAAATATATTGTGAGAAAAATTTATGAAGTGCTTAAAAGAACAGAATATA
>JBNLCS010000784.1:0-4266 GCA_050303935.1 Bacteroidales bacterium | reverse complement strand
CCCATATTGTACCTTCCCTGTCTTCATAAATACAACTTATCCAATCTTCTGCCAGGCCGTTGTCTTTTTTAAAATAGGTAAATTTTTCATTTTGAATATCATATTTATATAACCCACCATTATGCGTACCAAACCACAAATTGTTTTTGCTATCTTCAAAAATTGTGATAAACTGGAAAAATAAGCTTAAGCCTTCAATGTGAAAAGATTCAAAAGCGTTAGAATCTTCAATATATTTTTTAATGCCCACATCGGTAATAAAAATTAGTGTACCATCAGAAAGCATAGAGACTTCAAACACAATATCGCTTAACGAGTTTCCTTTGTATTGTTCAACTTCAAACTGACCGGTATTTGAATAATTTGAAATTTTATAAGCGCCTGAGTTAAAGCTTGTACACCAAATATTCCCTTCACGGTCTTCAATAATTGACAAAACATCACTATTTATAACCAGGTTGGGATGACTTAGTTTTTGAAAATGTTCATTATTGTATAATGTGATCCCTCCACCATTATGCCCCAGCCAAATTCTTCCTTTAGAATCTTTAAACAAGCTACGTACACCATTGGGGGCCAACCCGTCCTTTTCGTTCTTGTCATCAAATTGCTGACCATCAAATATTGAAAGGCCTGCCTGGGTACCCAGCCATATAAAATGGTCATCGTTTTGCAGGATGTCATACACTTTTGATTGTGCAAGGCCCTCGGCAACGCCGTAATTATCAAAAAAATAATCTTGGGCATTTACAGGGAATATTAGCAAAAAGAACAGGGAAACGGGTATAAAACGAAAATATGTATTATTTAAAATCTTCATTATTTGGAAATAAAAAAATAGGTCCCGTTTTCATCTTCAAGCCCTGAAATTTTACCAAACACTGGTTTTTGCTGGTTGTTTTCAGCCACGGCTTTCGTAACTTTTTGCACAATGCTTTCAATAGGAATGCAAGGATCAGGATTGTTTGACAGTGTATTGGCAAAAGTCCTTGTAAACTGAGAATTGTCTACTGCCAGTTCATATCCGGCTGATGAAAACACCTGGGAAGATTTGAAACGGGTTGCGGTCCAGTCATTACAGCTTTTGGCCTCGGGAATGTTACGCATTGCCTGATAAAATGTAGGGCCCGATTCGCAGGCATCGGTAATAAGCAACAAATGTGTAATATATTTTGAATACAGTTGCATAGATGCTTTTAAATTACCGGTATTAAAATAACTGAATTCGTCATCCCGGTTAGCATCTGTGGGTATCCAATATCCTGTTTCATTCAGGAACTTTCCATGGCCTGCATACCATATTAATATTGAATTTACCTGGTTACTGCGAACCAAGTCACGCAATTCAATATTAAAAAAACGTTCCAATTGTATTTTTGTCAGGTCTTTTTTATGAATAAAATTATGCACCTGATAATTGGCAAGGGCCGATCGCATTGCCGAAATATCCTTGGTGGGGCCATCCAGGCTTGGAAAGTTCTCATAATTTGAGTTTTCAATAAAGACCACCCAGGTTTTTCCCATAGGATTGTCTTCTGCAATAGTTGCCCCTTCTCTGTTAAATAAAAATTCCTGTTGGGTTTCGTTGCCGTATATATCGATTACCCGTACAGTGAATTTATCTTTATTCTGTATTCCTATAGTAGCAGAAAAAACAGGATTGAACTCGTCAATTTTATAACTTGCCACAACCCCGTCAACCAAAATAGTTTCTATTTTACTTTCATCACCAATTTTCCCTTCAATGTATAAGCTGGGATCATTGCTGGCGAGGTATATTTCACCATTGTCAGATGCATATGGCGCAATAATTTTTACTGTAGGGGGATTAATTTCCGTCCGGTGTACCGTATATTTTTTAACTTCTTTGTTATCGTAAATATCTGTTGCCTCAACTATTATAGATTCGATATTTGCAAGATTAATGGTTGCCAGAAATTCTGATTTATTATCTTCAGTAGTAAAGGGTGTTTTATTACCATTGATTACCAGTTTATCAAGTTTACTTTCGTCTACAATTTCTCCTTTCACTATAAGCTCTGTTTTATTTTGAGGCAGATAAATGACCAGTTCATCCTTTGGTAAAGGATCAATTAGGTTAACTGTTGGTTTGTTTTCTTCACGGTTTAATTCATATAAACGGCCTTCAACATCGGCTAATAATTCTATAGTATTTGAATCAGAAGGGGTGAGTTCAATTAGTTTCTGGTAGTCTTTTATGGCTGCTTTATAGTTGGCAATTTCTTCATACATTTTGGCCCTATGATAATAGGCTTCCTTGTGATCTTTATCAAGAATAATTACCTTATTAAAATCGTTTATCGCATTTTGATATTGGGTGAAATCTTGGTAGTAATTGCCCCTTATAAAATAATAGTCAGGATTGTCCGGCTTCAGGACGATGGCTTTAGATATGTCATTTATAGCAGCGTTCAATTCGATTTTATCTTTATAAATACTGCTACGTAAAATAAAAAAATCAATATTATTAGGAACAATTTTTAGGGCTTCTGTACAATAACTAATAGCTTCGTCATAATTTTTACTGTCTTGTTTTACTTTTGCCAAGCAGTAATAAGCATCTGCAAGCCCGTCATCTTTTTTGATAGCAATGTTCAGATATTTTTCGGCGTTCATTAAGTCCTTCAAATGATAAAGAGTGTAGCCATAATAATAGTTATTCAGTGCATCGTTTTTACGCATAAGCGCCCTTTCACTGATAATTTTGGCATTAGCAATATTTCCATCGGCAATTAAGGTTTTTATTAATAACCTGTAAGCTTCCAGGTAAGTTGATTTAACCTTTATAGCCCTGTCAAGTTTTTCAATTGCTTTTTTATATTCACCAAGGTCATAAAACAGTTGTGCTGATTCATAAAACAGTTCTTCATCGTTAGTAATAAAAATAGTAGCCCTGTCAAAGTCTTCAGAAGCTTTCTTAATTTGGCCTTGTTGTTTGTAAGCCCTTCCTCTTTCAATGTATGCATTGGCATAATCCGGTTCAATATCAATAGCTTTTGTAAACTGTGTTATAGCATCATTATAATTCTTGTTTTCACTAAATTCAAGGCCTGTTTTGTAAAATGATTTTGCACTTTGTCCATATGAATAGAGGGTTGAACATAGAAGGAGTATAAGCATAGTTAGTCTTTTCATACCAAGAATTTTTATTCAGAAGTATCAAATTTATGAAAATGTACCATGAATATGAAGATAATTTGATTAAAATGCTATTTTTGGGTACATACGGATTAATTGCGTATCAAAAACAGTTTCACACTGACGGAAAGCATGGGGCGGGTTAGGGGCATCAATACCCTTGTTGAACCTTTTATTTCCCCTGAACACCCTTGCTTCGTCCCAAAAACCGTGGTCAATAAAATCTTGTATTAGTTTTGCCCCGCCTTCTACAAATAGCGAAATAATATTTTTTTGATATAATTTTTCCATTATCTGTGGCATAACTGGTCCATCCTTTTGTAGTAATATGTATTCCCGGTTCTCTAACATTTGGTCTTTCACAAAATTAAAAACCAACGTGTTACTTTCCTTATTAAAAACAGCAGACCATTCTGGCACATCAAGGTATTTGTCAAGAACAATTCGGATTGGGTTTTTACCTGGCCATGACCTTACATTTAACCCTGGATTGTCTTTTTTCAATGTGTTGGCACCTACCATAATGGCCTGGCACCGGGCCCTCCATTTGTGTACCAGTTGCCTGCTTTTTTCATTTGTAATCCAGTTGGGGCCTATTGGATCGTCTTCATCTCTTACTTTATCAATAAAACCATCTGCTGATTCGGCCCATTTTAATAGTACATAGGGTCTTTTTTTTTGATGGTATAAGAAAAACATCCGGTTAAGTTCATGACATTCTTTTTCCAGCATCCCATTTTCTACTAAACAACCAGCTTTTTTTAAGATATCGATACCTTTACCTGCAACTTTTTCATGCGGATCAACTATCCCGACCACAACTCTTTTTATTTTATATGAGGTAATCAAATCAGCACAGGGTGGTGTTTTCCCGTGATGGGCACAAGGTTCAAGGTTAACATAAAGCGTAGAATCTTTTAAAAGCCCCTTATTTTGAACAGAATTAATAGCATTTACTTCGGCATGGGGTTCTCCATATTTTTTATGGTACCCTTCACCAATAATTTTATTTTGATATACAATAACACAACCTACCATTGGGTTGGGCATGGTATATAGTACTCCATTTCTGGCCAGGTCTATGCAACGTTGCATATATAGTTGATC
>JBNLCS010000783.1:0-7187 GCA_050303935.1 Bacteroidales bacterium | reverse complement strand
AAGGTTCTGGGTAGTTTGATAACCATTTTCGCAAACAAAATAACCAATACCTCTTTTATTATAAATTATTCCCTTATCCTGTAAAAAATTATATGCCCTTACCACTGTATTTGGATTAACTTCTATATCAACAGCAATCTCCCTAACAGAAGGTATCCTCTCCCCGTCTTTCCATTTACCGAGCAAAATGTTCTCACAAATCATATCTGTAATCTGCAAATAAATTGCTTTATTTTCTTTAAAATCCATTTAACTGATTTGTTTTTCTTTTAGTTTATAGTAAGTTATAACCAATACAAATGGAGCCATAATATACTCAAAAAGAAATCTTATCAGAGGTGCAAATTTGTTTTCAAAGAATTGTTCTATAGCAGGTACAGGCATCATTTTACCTACCAGGTCATGCGTAACATCGTTCCACGGAAATACCAAAACAATAAGAGTGTAAGTAAATAGTGCAATTGAAAATCCAATAATAATAGAAACAAGGACCGTATTGATAAAAGTATTCTTTTTAAAACTCACTGCACCCAATAGAAAGAAAGGCTGTATAAGCATATAAATTAATGCTGTTTTACCAAATCCAGTATCATTAACCAAATCCAAGACTGTGTATTGAATATGAAATACCGAAACCAAAAATGCCAGTGCAAGCCATGATATTAAATATATCATACTAAAAGATACCACAACTACCAACGGAGAAGTAAGAACCCAAGCATAAATTAATTTTTCAAGGTTGGAAACAGGTAATGTTAAGAACCGGTAGGCTTTGGCTGGGGCATGCATTTCTTTAAATATCACACTTGAAAATATTGCACCCCCTATAAACATTGCAATCTGGGCATTTGCCATTAATGCCACGTATGATATGTATGACCTAAAAATATTTTCAAAAATTGTTATAACCAGAAGAATACAGGAAACTATTACGACTGATTTCAATAATGTTCCAATATTCTCTGTCAGGTTCCTTATTATCAAATTTATAACCCTATTAGTATTAAATTCCATTAGCATGTTAATTAAACAAGTTTATAATCTTTTCGTTTTCAAAAATGATTGCGTTGAACAATAACTCCATATCAACATTGGAGTTACCATTCGTTTTATTTACCATAAGCCCCTTTTGCCTTCCTTCCATCCCTTCGGCATACAATACCTCTTTTTCAGGATAGTCGTTAATAGTTCCAAATATCAATTTGTTTGTTATTTGTTCAATACTTTGTTCAAATACAATCCTTCCTTTATCAATCACTACAACAGGGTCTATCAAATTTTCAAGGTCCCTTACCTGATGGGTTGATATTATATAACATCTTTCTTCACTAATAGTAGATGCCATTATTTTCCGAAACTGGCTTTTTGATGGTATGTCTAATCCATTTGTAGGTTCATCCATAACCATAAATGTTGCATTTGTAGCCAATCCAAAAGACATTAAAAATTTTTTCTTCTGCCCATATGACATACTGCTCAACTTCTGGTAAGGATCAATATCAAATTCATCAATATATTTATTTAGTTGTTCGGTACTGAATTTTTTATAGAAAGCAGAATTGACCCGTACAAACTTTTTAAGTGATACCGATGGTAAGCTATATTCCTCAGGCAGAAAATAGATCTTTTCTAAAACAGAAGGGCTTCTTTCACTCAAGTTAATACCTTTCATCATACATGTGCCCTTTTGAGGATGTAAAAGGCCGGTCATTAATCTTAACAGGGTAGTTTTTCCAGCACCGTTTTTACCAAGCAAACCATATATATTGCCAGGGAACATATTCAAACTTAGTCCTACAAATAAAGACCTGTTTTTTCGATATTTAAAGTTTATGTTTTTAATCTCAATCATTTCAATACATTTGTAGTGTACTATTATACTAATACACTGCAAATATAAAAAAATATTTTTGACATCTGCAAGAATTATTTTAATAAAAACAAATTTATTCGAAACAGGCTTCTTTTGACAGTTGTTACATAAGAAACTTGTTTTAGAAAGAACATAAACTATTCAGGTAATATTTTAAGTTAATGTATATCGTTTAAACGAACTATTTTACTACAAGCTAACGAAGCGTAAAAGTTGAAATTCGTTGTATTACCGATGTTTACTTTGGAATATTATACTAATGTGTCTTAGTGCCCTATGTTATCAATATTATACCATCCATGCCTTTGAAATATCCGGGTTGCCTGAAAAAATGGATGCTTACGTTTTTAAACAGATGAAAGAATCCTTTTTTCATCGTGTTTAAACTCAATGAAGGTAAAATGGGATTTAACAGCCCTGCTGTAATGCTGTCCTATCTCCAGCGCATCCTCATCTTCTTCTTCATAATACCAATTTACTGATAAGGCATCACCATTAATTTTTCTTGATATTATTTGCAGCAATGCCAATAAATGTTTGCATGTACTGGTGTTAAAATATTCCAGTTTTATATGCATGTTAAAATATTTGCCGTCATATTTTTTTATCCAATCAATAATTGGCTCAAAAAACTCAAATGGATTCTCAGGAAACGACCTTCCCTCTATAACTACATTTCCTCGTTCCTCACAAAACACATAAGGTGTATTAACCGTTTCTTTTAATTCCAAATTGCCCATACTATTTTATTCTTTTTGCTATTCACTTACGTCCCTTCTAACTGAATGTTACTTTTTTTAACAAGTATTTAATTTGCTAATAAGTTTTGCCTGCTACTTATTATGTATTTGGTAAAAATAAATTTCACACCCAAAATACTTTCCATATGCTCACCTATTTCTAGTAAATCCAGGTCATTCTCTTCGTAACACCACTCTACATGTACTTTCTCCTTAGAATTGTTGTCGTACAATACCCTCAATAATGAGAGAAGCTGTTTGCAGGTACTTGTATTAAAATATTCAAGCTTAATTTTAAATTTTGTATCATCACCCCTATATTTTTTAACCCACTCAAACAGAGGTTGAAAAAAACTCACAGATTCACTTGGGTACGATCTACCTTCAATCAACATTTCACCATTTTTGTTAAACGAAACAAAAGGGGTGTTTTTGCTTGGTTTAATTATTAAATGTTCCATAGTATAGACTATATATTCATTATTCTGATACGATTGATAATGAATATTGATTCAATATTTAAGAAAAAGATTTAAAAGAAATGATTAATACCCTGAATTTTATGAGGAAATATAGAATATAGAAAACAAAAAAGGAACAACTTAAATGTAAAAGTTATTCCAGAAATGAACCGATTTTTTTCGGTCAACTAATATTTTGTTTATTAATCCAAAGCCTGTGCAGTAATATTGGAATATATCTCAACTGTAAAGTAGAAACTCACCGGAACTTCACTGGCAGTACCTTCCAAATAAATTTTAACGATTTGGTCGTCCATCAGCAAATTGGAAAGACCCGTAACCTCGGATTCATCGTAATTTAACTGATACGTGGTGCCATTCGAAAAAAGTTGAGCAATATTAAGTTCCGTAATATTCGCAAACACGCTGCCCATATTTTCATTTTCTTTGCTGTATTTTAATGTACCGCTAATGGTAACATTTTCCGGCCCGGAATAATCTGTAATTGATATTACTACTGAATCTACTTCAAGGTCTTCAAGTTTATCTTTATACTTTTCGGCTTCTTCATCATCAGCTATTGACACAATTTCTTCTTCATAAATACTATTATCATCCTGCTCAAGATCAACCTGATAACCAAGTTTAAACGTACTTTTAAAGTCTATCTCTGTAGCATTCTTTATTAGTTCACAAGATGAAACAATCAATATTAAAAACGGGACAAATACTATTCTTTTCATTATCTTTTCATTTGGTTTAACAAGTATAACATTTCTGTTACAACATTGTTTAAATCTTATACTCATCTTTACTTAACTTACAGGTTTTATATATAAACATTATTATATTTGAAGTCTTATCAAACATTTACATCATGCATCAGCTCAATGAGTTTTTACAAAAGATTGACAGTTATATTGGGAGTTCAGCTTGGTTTGTTTATGTCTTACTGGGAGTTGGCCTTTTCTTCACCCTTTATCTGAAATTTCCACAAATCCGTTATTTCAAACATGCCATACGGGTTGTGAAGGGTAAATACGATAAAAAAAACGACCAGGGCGATACATCACATTTTCAAGCCCTTACCACTGCTTTATCAGGAACCGTGGGTACCGGAAACATTGCAGGGGTAGCGCTTGCCATTCATATGGGAGGGCCTTCTGCCCTGTTTTGGATGCTGGTAACTGCTATGTTGGGTATGACCACAAAATTTGTTGAAGTTACCTTATCTCATAAATACCGTGAAAAAACAAAAGATGGTACCATGGCTGGAGGCCCTATGTACTATATGAAACATGCAAATTTTAAACTGGGCAACAAAAAAATTAATTTTATGCCTGTAGCAATTATTTTTGCTGTGGCTACCATTTTTTCATCGTTTGGCACAGGAAACCTTCCACAAATAATAAGTATTGCTGATTCTGTAAAAACATCTTTTGGGATAAACCATATAATCACAGGTGCCGTTCTCGCAGTATTGTTGGCACTCGTTATAGTTGGCGGCATAAAACGCATTGCCGGTGTCACCTCAAAATTGGTACCTATTATGGCTATTTTCTATTTTATAGGTGCCATAGCTGTTATAGTATACAATTATGATAATATTATACCTTCTATTGGGGCTATTTTTGGTGATGTATTTACAGGTACGGCAGCAACCGGTGGATTTTTAGGGGCTGGTTTTGCTTTCGCTTTCAACAGGGGGGTGAACAGGGGGCTGTTTTCCAATGAAGCCGGGCAGGGGTCTGCTCCCATTGCGCACGCTTCAGCTAAAGCTCACGAACCCGTTTCTGAAGGTATGGTAGCTATACTTGAACCATTTATTGATACTATTGTAATTTGTTTTTTAACAGGTTTGGTAATATTATCATCTGGCGTATGGAACGAAAAAATCCAAAATGAATTTGACCTTACCGATATAACAATGGTTGAAGGTACCTATCATGAAAATAAAACAACTGATATTGAACTATTGAACAAGTATATTCACAAAAAAGATTCTGCTTTACTCGTGTCCGGGATGATTACTATTGAAAAAGGCATGTTACCGGAAGATGTCACCATGCTTTATTCACGTTCAATAGCAGAAGATGTGTTATTCTCTAAAAATAATGAATCATTTTCGGGAAATATCATGGTTACAAAAGGTAAACTTGAAATCCCTGAAGAGGTTACTTTAAGCGGGAAATCCTTATTGCACAGTGCCCCCCTAACTACTGAAGCTTTTACAAAGAGTTTTCTGGGTGAGTTTGGAAAATACATTGTTACAATCGGTTTACTTCTTTTTGCTTTTTCAACTGCAATTTCATGGTCATACTATGGGGACAGGGCAATGACATTTTTATTTGGAACAAAATCAGTAGTTTATTACAGAATAATTTACGTGTTGGGCTTTTTCTCCGCAACATTTCTTGACACGAAAGTTATTTGGACATTTTCAGGAATTACAATTGCCTTAATGACCCTTCCTAACCTGGTTGGTATCTTCTGGTTACGTAAAGAAATGAAATCCACGGTTGACGAATATTGGCAAGACTTCAATCAAGAATTTCCGGAAGAAGCAAACGTGGAAAAATATTAGAATCTGCGTTTTGCTGGAAAAATTGAAGGAATTCAGTACTTTTGCTGCTCAAAAAAATAAAATTGGAATATGAACAGTTTTGGCAGAATTTTCAGAATATCAATCTTTGGTGAATCTCATGGAATTAATGTAGGTATTGTTATTGATGGTTGCCCCGCAGGCATCGACATTACCGAAGATGAACTTGTAAAAGAACTTGACAGACGAAAAGCAGGGGCTAAAGGCACAACACCAAGACGAGAAGCAGACATACCCCATATTGTTAGCGGTGTTTTTAATGGAAAAACCACCGGGGCACCTATAACTATTATTTTTGAAAACCAAAATACCCGATCAAGGGATTATACCAAACTTCGTGAAACCCCCCGGCCCGGACATGCAGATTTTGTTGCTATGAAAAAATTTGGCGGGTTCGAAGATTTCAGGGGCGGAGGTCATTTTTCAGGAAGAATTACGTTGGGACTTGTATCTGCCGGTGTGATTGCTAAGAAAATTATTGAACCTGTTAACATTAAGGCTAAAATACTTGAAGTTGGTGGTAATCCCAATATTGAGGAAGCAATAGATAAAGCTGTTGCTAAACAAGATTCTATCGGGGGGGTTATTGAATGCCGTGCTACAAATATGCCGGTAGGACTGGGTGAACCGTTCTTTGATTCAGCAGAAGCGATGATAGCTCACCTTGTTTTTGCCGTACCCGCAACAAAAGGTATTGAATTCGGATCAGGTTTTGCTGCAGCAAAAATGTGGGGCAGCGAACACAATGACAAAATTGTTTCGGTTGACGGTAAAACAAAAACCAATTTTGCCGGGGGAATAAACGGAGGGATTACAAATGGAAATGATTTAGTGTTCAGGGTCCCAATTAAACCAACATCCAGCACCCATCAGGCACAAAATACCATCAACATTAAATCAGGTGAAATCCAGGAACTGAGGGTTGACGGAAGGCACGATACCTGTATTGCCCTGCGCATACCAGTAATAATAGAGTCTATCACGGCCATTGCACTTGCTGATTTGAGCCTGCTTGATCAACAAACGCCCAGAATTAAAAAAATTTAAAGAACCGATAAAATACTTCTGTTTTTTTGTTTCTTTTATGTAGAAAATTTTGAATTATTTCTTAAAATTTAAACCTACATGTGAAACGTTTAAACTATTTTTTACATGGAAAAGATGAAAAAAATAACCAGTATTTGTTTATTTGTCGTTCTTCATTTCCAATCCCATTCCCAACTAATGTCTAATGACACATTAAAATTAGGAACTGAAGGCAAAATATATGGTAAAAGCAGGTTCGTTTTACGTAATGATACAAATGAATTTTCATCACTGGTTTTTAAAACAACAAATCCTGATTTTTTCTCTAAATCAAAGATTATAGTTAAAAACGACACCCTAAATGTAAGCATAGGTTGTGAAAAACCTGAAGGCCAATACATATTCAGTAACCTACTGGTTTTTGACCATCTTCAGGATAGTGTAACCCTTATTCATTCAGGATTTACAGGAAAAGTGATTGTATT
>JBNLCS010000782.1:0-4687 GCA_050303935.1 Bacteroidales bacterium | reverse complement strand
AATTTGCACATGCTGAGCGGGTTGATAAGCAACATTTATTAAGTGAATTTGATTTCTTTTCCAATAATGGTTACATTAAGGAATTATTGGATGCTTTGCCCTATATTGCAGCCATTCTGAACAAACAAAGACAAATAATCTTTTGCAATAAAGTACTACTTTCTGATCTGGGTAAAAAACAGTTTGAAAAAGTAATAGGGGATCGCCCGGGTGAAGTACTGGGTTGTCGTAATTCAAAAAATGAAACCGGGGGATGCGGAACCAATAAGAATTGTAAATATTGTGGTGCAGTAAAATCTATACTTCAAAGTCAGGTCAAAAAACAAAAAATTACCTACGAATGCAGAATTTTATCAACTGAAAACGATGGCAATAAATGGTATGACCTAAAGGTAACTTCTTCTCCTTTGAACATAAATAATAGTGATTATACTATTATATCAATTACCGATGTTAGTGATCAAAACCGAAGAAAGGCCCTTGAAAGAATTTTTTTCCATGATATTATAAACAAAATAGGCAGTTTAAATGGTATGTTTGAACTCATTCGAGATATCAAGCAAGAAGAAAAATCTTCTGAATTTCTTGACATAGCATATGATTTGAGTAATGATATTACCGAGGAAATCCTTGCATATAAAGAATTAACCGCTGCTGAAAATGGTGATTTGAAAACCAATATTAAGCCTTTTTCAGTTAAGGGCTTGGTAGTTAACTCAATGCATCAGATACAAGGGCATATGGTGGCTAAAAACAAAAATATTAATGCTAAAGTTGAAGGGGATGACATCATTATAGAAACGGATCAAGTGCTGCTTAAGCGGATTGTAAACAACATGGTAAAGAATGCATTGGAAGCAACATCCCCTGGCAATACAATAGAGATTGGATATAAAGCAGGTGTAAATAGTGCTATGATTTATGTTAATAACCAGGAAGAAATACCTGAGAAAATTAAAGGGGAAATCTTTAAAAGATCATTTTCAACCAAGGGTTTCGATCGAGGATTAGGCACGTATAGTATTAAGTTTCTTGGAGAAACTTATTTGAAAGGAAAAGTTGGATTTACATCAGGATCCGTTGATGGTACCACTTTCTATATTTCGGTTCCCCTAAAAATTTGATGGTTTCATTTTATTTTTATATGTTGCTTTTGGCCATATTAAATGATTTTTTACCTTTGCGTTCGATTTTATGAAGGTTCCGTGGCCGAGTGGCTAGGCAGAGGTCTGCAAAACCTTGTACAGCGGTTCGAATCCGCTCGGAACCTCAAAAGAATAAAGGTTCATTTGAAAAAATGGGCCTTTTTTGTATAGTTGCTTCCAATAGTACTGACTGATGAGAATGGTTTTGATTGAGATAGATGGGTTTATGATCAATGGGAGGGTAATGCTTTAGATTCTCGTGATGTGTGAATTATTGTTTATTCCAACGTAAGCTTATTGAAAAGTTAAATAGTCCCCTATATTTTAGCACAGATTAATTTTTTCGTGTTGGAAGTTTTATGTTAAAAACTGTTTGATTGTTTTCATTACTATGCCATATTTCACCTTTATTTTTTAAAATAAAATCTTTACTTATTGCCAGTCCAAAACCGGTGCCTTTTTCTCCACTGGTACCCAACCTTGAATTTTTTTCACTTAATTCAAATAAGCTATCAGCAATTTCTTTAGGTATTCCTATTCCGTTGTCTTTTATGCTTAATATTACGTATTTGCTTGTGTTCTGACCCGTAATTTTTATTATACCATGCAAATTCGAATACTTAACAGCGTTGTCAATTATATTTCTTAAAACCAATTTTATCATGTTTTTGTCACAGTAGGCTTTTAAATTTGGCTCTGTAGAAAAAATGACATTTATTTCTTTATTTTTTATTACATCGTCAAATAACTCAACAGATTCTGCTATTATTTTATTTAAATCAATATTTTCAGGTGAATAGCTTATATGACCTTGTTGTGATTTTGACCAGGTCAAAAGATTTTCCAGTAAGTAGTATAGTTTACTAATACTATTATCAATTGATTTTATATAATTTTTCTTTTTGCTTTCTTCAATATAATCATACCTTTCTTGTAATAATCTTGAATATCCCATAATAACATGCATTGGGTTTTTAATATCATGCCCAATAACAGAAAACAACTTGTTTTTTGTTTCGTTTAAGTTCTTAAGTTCATTTCTTGACACAATTAATTCAAGGTTGTTTTTGTTTAATTGTTCGTTCTTTTCTCTCAAAAGTTCTTGCTGAACATTCAGTTCTTCATTCATTTGGGATAGTTCTTCATTTTGCGTTTTTATTTCTTCAAGTTGTTCCTTTATAGTAATATTATTATTCTGTAATTCACTTATGGCGTTGTTCAACATGCTTATTAAATAATTCATGAAATAAGTATAAGCCACAAACACCAAAATAATAACAGGCAAATTTTCAAGAATATAATTATCTTTTGTAAGCAGATACAGAATAATTATGAAACAGCAGAATGAGAAAGAAATGAAATAGGCAAGAAAACGAGAAACCACAAAAGCTGATAATGAAATTAGAAAGGCCATAAAAATAGATTCTCGTAAAATTCCAATAATAAAATCATCAAGATATTCGGATTGTGTTATACTGATAATACTGTTGGCAAGGATGGAGATAACTAAAATGCTAAATGATAGCTTCAACGAAATAAAGTTGGTAACCTTTAACAAAAATGAAACAAGAATAACGATGATAGCTGGTATATTGGTATACAGAATAAACATATTCGAGCTTTCAATCAAACGAAATATATCGAATAGATTAATGCAGATACTAGCAATTACGGTAGCTATAAAAAGAAAATTAATTGCTTTATCAACAAGTTCACTAATATTTTGTTTTCTCTTGCCTGGTATTAGTTGCATTTTTAACTTTATTTCTAATTTAATAAAAAATAGAAGAAACCTTAGTCATTTTAAGATTCTTTATCAAATATTATTTATGGATAGAAACAATTCTAGTATATTGTTGTTTCAAACATAATTAAATACATATGTCAGGAAAGAGGGAAATAATATTGTTAAATATTAGCGGAGCGGATAAGCCAGGATTAACTTCTTCTATTACCTCGATCCTAAGTCAGTACAATATTAATATTTTAGATATCGGACAGGCAGTTATTCATAATAATCTGGGGCTCGGTATTTTGTTTGAAGTACCCACAGAATCCAGTTCGTCTCCGGTCCTCAAAGACATTTTGTTTAAATCGTACGAAATAGGGATTAAAGTCAAATTTACTCCAATTTCCATTGAAGAGTACAATCACTGGGTTGATCAACAAGGTAGGGAACATTTTATTCTTACTGTGCTGGGTGAAAAATTAACTGCCAAACAAATTTCAGTTGTTACAAAGGCGGTCTATGCACAACAATTGAATATTGATTTTATAACACGACTAACGGGAAGGATCAGATTGGATACAAGTATTCCCAAAAAGCAAAATGCGGTGGTTCAGATGTCGCTAAGTGGCAAACCGGACAGCATAGAAATGTTAAGATGTGAATTGCTAAATATTTCAAGAGAGAACAGTATTGATATATCCTTTCAAAGGGATAATATATATCGCAGAAACCGTCGTTTGGTTTGTTTTGATATGGATTCAACCTTGATACAAACAGAAGTGATTGATGAAATTGCCGAGGTGGCAGGGAAAGGTGATAAAGTGAGAAAAATTACTGAAATGGCAATGAAAGGCGAGATTGATTTCATACAAAGCTTTGAACAGAGAATCCGACTGCTTAAAGGTGTGAACATAAGTCAGTTAAAGGGCATCGCTGAAAGCCTTCCACTTACACCGGGTGCTTCAAGGCTATTTAAAGCATTAAAAAAATATGGTTACAAAACGGCAATCCTGTCTGGAGGTTTTACATATTTTGGTAAATACCTTCAATCTTTGCTGGGGATTGATTATATATTTGCCAACGAACTGGAGATTGTAAATGATGAATTAACCGGAAATTACATTGGGGAAATTGTGGATGGTAAAAAAAAGGCGGAGTTATTAAGGCAATTGGCATTAAAAGAAGATATTCATCTGGAACAAGTAATTGCAGTAGGAGATGGGTCCAATGACTTACCAATGATCAATGCCGCAGGTTTGGGAATTGCATTTCATGCAAAACCAATAGTTAAAAGAAATGCCCAACACGCAATTTCAACTATTGGATTGGATGCTATTCTTTATCTTATGGGTTTTAGAGACCGGGAGTTAGATGAGATTATATAATTCTGAATACAAGTAAAGTTGTTTTCAATAACTACAACCAATTTTTGTAATTTATTAGAATTGCAATCCAGCATTAAATCCAATCCAGAAATAGAAGTCATTATAATATCTGAATTTATAGTTTAAAGCCCACGAAGGTGCAAATGAGTTATAATGTTGGGTATTAAAAAAATTAAAACTTGGCCCTCCAAATACACCAATATTTCCTGTAATTTGTCTTCTGAAGTTTATTTTAACCTGAGAGTAATCATTATAATGAGAAACATAATCTTCATTCCAGATATTTTCATCGGGCAGGTAATGGTATACCCATTCGATATCTGCATAATTGTTATTTTTTAAATTTAATGCAGTCCCGAATCCAACTCCGGGGGACCAGTCAAAAAATCTTGAGTTTGGTTTGTAGCCAAGGCTGAATATGGTGTAAA
>JBNLCS010000781.1:0-6843 GCA_050303935.1 Bacteroidales bacterium | reverse complement strand
TTAAACAGGGCCACGCCGGTTATCTCATCGTGGTCGGCCTCGGTTACTTTGGACAGGATGACCTCGCTTCCTGCCCCTTTTATATCAATTTCAATGATCTGAAATTTTTGTTTGGTTACCTGTGTACCCATGCTATATTTTTATTATTGTGAAATTTCAATCGTTTGGAAATATATTAAGTGCCTCATTTTTAACCATCTCCTTTTAAGGGGGATTAAGGTTCGTATCAAATCCCACTGTGTGGGTTGATTGTTATGCTGCCCATCCCTATTAAAACAGGCTTGGCCTGTTGGTGTTATGTCAACAAAAAGTGACGTATAAAGCCATTTGGGAGAAAGCATCAAATAAAGATGTTGTTTCTCCATATCAAGAGTGACGCGTCACTAGAAATAAATGGATTTGTATGATAATTCTTTGTACTTGCCATTGGCCTGTGCCAGGCCTTTTTCTATATCGGGCATGGTGACCCTGAACTTTGTTTCCAGGATGGCAAGGATTTCCTGCATCCGTTCCGGTACACTGTCATAAATTTCGCTATTGGTGATATTGCAAATGGCCATCCTGGCAAAAGCGGCGCTTTGTGAATGCCAGGCATTATAATCCCGTACCAGTTCATTTATCATTTCACTGTCCAGCTTGCGCCATTCCTTTTCACAGTCTTCTTCTGCTTTTAAGATGGTACCGTGCACCAGTTGTTTGAATTCAAAACGGTCTGTAGTATGGATGCCCACAGCCACGAACTCTTTAATTTTGGCACGGTAAACCGTTAAATTTAAATAAAGCATGTCCTTGATGGCATCCGATTTCCCTGTACTGCCAAAATCAAGGCTTTTAAGCCGTACCAGGTTGTAAGAAAAATAATCGTAAATAGGGTGTGCCAGGAAATATTTTTTGTCCAGTCCCTGTTTTCCGGTTTTACCTTTTTTGAGCAAGGTTATATCAATTACTTTTGCCCCAAACCCGGGGGAAAGGATAAATGCCAGGACAAGCAGGAATACTGCTACTAAGACAGTGACCCAGGACGGGTTGTCTGCTTTTACCAGTTTTTCTAAAAATAAGGTTATATCTCTCATCGTGTAAATCTTTAAGTAAGGGAAGGGGCACTGAAAAGTAGAAAAAGGTACCCCTCCCTGCTAATCAAATAACTTTTTTCAACAATACCTGGTTTATCAAACCATATGGGAAAATGCTTATACAATGGAACATGTCCCTCTATATCAAGAGTGGCGTGCCATCAGTATTTAGCAATTGTCGCCCCGACCAGCCGGAACTTTAAGGCGGCATTATTTGCCCCGACCCCAGCCAGCCGTATTTCCGGTGAAATTTCCTTTAATGGTTTCAGGAACTTCGGGTTGTCCAGTTTGTACAGCCCTTTTTTAATGTTGGTCTGCCCCTGGTTCACAAATACCTCGCAACTGATCTCCGGGATCAGTACATCCGAATCCTGCTCCAACTGGAACTCCCCGTTTTTAATTTGCGGGGGGAGGCTGTCATTGTAATCGGCCACCTGCAGGCGGTCATCATCTGTCCCGGAAGCATCGGCGCAATAAAGCAGCTCTATGGCCGTGACCAGGAACCACTTGTTGGAATCGAGCTTGGCGCTGTTCAGGTTGCAGATACCGACCTTCTTGTCATCGCTGGATTCCAGGAGCAGGACGGTTTGTTTGTTGGACACGGACTTCATGGAATAGATGTCCCCGTCCACAATTTGCAGTTTGCCCCTGGCCAATGCATTTTGTATCTCCTTGGGCAGGTGCCCGATACGTTTTTCAAACTCCGCTTTCGCGGTAAGGTCTTTGGTTGCAGGGGGGCGCTTTGTCAATGCCTTGTAGGCCTTTCGTGTCCTTGCCACAAACTTGCGCCTACGGGGGTTCCCCTTTGCAAGTGCGCCCAATTCGTCTATTGCCCCGTCGATGATATCGTCCGGTGCAACAATGACGTCTAAATCATTTTCGGGTTGTTCAAGTAGTAACCCTAAATTGTCTTCTGCCATTTTTTAAAGTTTTAAAATGAATATTTCTGTTAATTATTGTCCCCCTGGTAACCCGCTACACTTTATATGGGGGTACATTTTCCTTTTATTGTAAGCCTTTCCAATTGTTTAACCCGTCACTTTTCTGTTGGCATAGCACTAGGGGATGTCATCAAAATCTTCATCCCCCTGGTCATAAAGTGTTTCCAGTTCCCCGGCAATCTGGTCTTCTGTTTTGCCTATTTCAACACCGCCTGCCCCTTCGACCGGGTGCGCCCCTTCTATTTCCCCTTCACCCGATGCGGCCCGTTCAATGATCTCGGAGGCTTCACCACCGGGTTCATCAATATTTAAAAGGGGGAGGTCCAACGGGGTGGCGCCCACACGGTTTGGTGCCTGGGAAAGTACGTTGAAGGTAGGGCCGGACATGCCATCCCCCCCGATAATCCCTTTCAACAGGTCTTTGCCGCCCAATAGGTCTTTCAGGGCAATTAACCCGCCATTAACGGCCAGGCCGATACCGGCCAGTTTAATTTTTTGGTTTTTGGCCAGTTTGTTGACCGACATGCCAAGGATAAAATTGGCCCCCGGCTTTACCCATTTTTTAAGTTTGTCACCGTCCATGCCGAATACTTTCTTGGCCGTCATTTGTTTGTCGATCCAGATGGCGATGGGTGTCCCGGCCAGCAAGCCTACCATGATACTGATGGGCTTGTCGGCATTTTTCATATAATCGGCCACTTTCAGGTCTTTGATAGATACAGGGCTTCTCCTGTTATAATTTCGTTTTGTATTACTTTTTGCTGTTGCCATTTTTTTTAAATTTTTGGTTATACTTCGTATTGTTTTGTTTTTTGGTGACAGTCCCCGTGCCCGGTTGTTTTTTATTGTTGGCATGGAGCAGGGCCACCACCGCACCTGCTACCAGTGCCAAGGCCCCTGCGCCCACAAGGACGGCCTGTTTTGTCGATATGGAAAATCGTTGTGCCATGTTAGCCCAGTTTTACTTCTACTATTTTTTTTGTTGTTTTTGTTTTTTTACCTGCTGTCTCCTTTTTTCCTGTTTGCGTACCACGGATATTGGCATTGCCAGGTTTTCGTGCCTTCTTGGGTGCCTCCTTGCTTTTTTGCCTTAACAAGGCAAAGGCCAGTGCCCCGACCCCGAGGGCCCCGCCACCGATCAACAGTTTCTTTTTATGTTTTGCCAGGAAAGCCCGGAAGGCATGTTGCCTGATATTGCCGTTGCTGCCAGATGGCGGGTTTGGGGACAGGGCATAACTGCTGCCCGGCACCATGTTTTGCATGTTTGTACCGGGGAGTGGGGCATTATTTGCCGTCCCTTTTTTTAATTGCCCGGTGACAAGGTTTGAAAAATCATTCCCGGGCTGGCTTTGTGGGTTTTGCTGTTGGGCTTCCCACTGGTCGGCAAATTGTTTTTTGCCTGTTTGCCTCCATTGTTTGGGTGTGCCCCCGGAATCGATAAAAGCGGTTTTTGCCCCTTTTTTTGCTTTCCTTTTTATCCGTATGTCCTTGACCCACCCTGCTATTTTACTGATGAGGCCGGCCGCTGCCCCTGCTATGGCCACGCCTGCCCCAAGCCCTTCCAGGTTGGGTTTGTTTTCCCCGAGCAGGATGGCTTTTTTAAGCTCTGTTTCCCGGCCACCCAGTTCCCTGGCAAACATTTGCCTGGTCTTTTGGAGGGCGGACTTGATTTCTTTCCATTCCGGGGCATTGATCCCCGCAGATAAGGCCTGGTTTTGGCTTTTGTAACCGAAAGCAAGGATATGGCTGACGTTTTTGTGGTTATTGGCCAAGGCATTCAGGAAATCCTGTTTCTTCCTGTTCCGGTCTGCCTTGCTGACATCAATATGTTTTAGCCATAATACTACTTGTTTAAACGGGTCTTGTACCCTTTTGTCACTTGCGGCCCGTCTTGGTGCTTTTTTTCTTCTCCTGTACCTCTTTTTTACCTTTTTCCTTTTCCTGAACCGCACCCTTCGGCCGTCCAGTCCGTCAAATGAATAATCGTAACTATATTCATTTTCTTCCGGCTCAACGCCTGAAAAACCTTCGTCCACTTCCCAAACTTTGTTGTCGTACCGGTATTCATATCCCTGGTCTTCTGCTTCACTTCCGGTGAAGCCTAAATCCAAAACAAAGCCATCCAGCCCGTCTATCCCTGATATTGTCCCGTTTACCTCTTCAAAACCCCGCAGGTTTTTGCGCTTGCCCGATAGTATGGCTTTCTTTAAGGATGTTTTGTTTCCCCCCATTTTTAGGAACATGTTTTCTACCTTGGCATGTGCTTTTTTCAATTTACGGTATTCGTTCCGGTCTATGCCCAAGGCCACCGCCTGTTGTTCTGTGAGGTAGGCATATTTGAGTTTATCGGATACATTACCGGCATTTGTCCTCAAGGCGGCCAGGAATGCCAGTCGCACCGGAGCGGCACTTACTTTCATCACGCCGCGTGCTACTTTCTTCATCCCTTTTTTCAGGCCAGTGCCGACACGCCTGAACAGGCCGCCCCTGGTTTTTCTGCGTGCCCTGCCGGCTGTTTTTCTTATTTTTCTCCGGGAACGGTTTTGGGGTTTTTTGGCTTTTCTACGCCTGCGCCTTTTGCCTGCAAGGCCGTCAACCGAATAGTCATATTCATAACCCGGGCCCTCCGGTTCCACCCCTGTGAAACCAAAATCTTCTTCCCATTCCGGTACTTCATAGCTATACTGGTAGCCTTCCAGTTCCGGCCCATTGCCTGTATATTCAATATCGTCTTCCCACTCATCCGCGTCCCCATAATATTTGTATTCAAAGCCGGCCAGTTCCGGCCCGGTACCCGTAAATTCGGCATCTTCTTCCCAGCCTTCATCGTCATCATCTGTTCCGGCCAGGATGATTTCGCCGTTGGCAATCAGGTTGTCTTCCTGTTTTGCCAAAATATCAATAGCTTCCTGGCGCTTTGGTGTGTCCCAGTACTTTATTGCATAGTCCAGCATTTTAACTGCCTGTACAGGGTCTTGAAAGTCGGCAATGTAATCCGGGTGTTTTACATAGGTGTTGCGGAGCCTTTTCAGGTGGCGGAGCATGGCTGCCTCATCGTCTTCGGCGCTGCCCAGTCCTTCAATGACCCCTTGCAGGTCTTCGCCAAATGCTATTTTTAAGAGGTCGTTGTCAACCCCGTTGCCTGCAAGTATCTCGATGGGTATGCCTATATTGTTACCGGTACCGGCCAGGTTTAATGCTTTCATGTCATAATCTTTTTTTTGTGAATATGGTTTCTCATAATTGAAGGTGTCCAGTACCGGGTCGATGGTCACATACGTGCCATTTTCTACTGGTACGATCAGGTAGATGTGCTGGTAGTTGGGTTTGTTGTACTTGGTGATACGGAACTCAAACGGGATGTCCAGGTTATACAATATGGAGGCGATGAACATGGTAAAGTCATCACAGTCCACGCCATGCTTCCGGTCTTTCCATGTCACGGCCGGCCTGCGCAGTTCTTCTACGCCCGGCCTGTCAAGGTGGTACTGGATATGCTGGTAGCAGAAATCAAAAATGTCCCTGAACAGGCTTTTTTGGCTGTTGCTTTTGTTTTGTAAAAACTGGGCTAGTTTACGGGTATCGCCATGATAGGTTTTTACCACGTACCCGCACCATTTTACCGTGTCATCAATGCCACCGTCTTTTTGTACCCGCTCGTTGGTGCCTTCCGGTACCGGGAACAAATGGTTGTACCGGTCCCCGTCTTTTATCTCACGCCTTCCTGCGGCCACCAGCCCAAGCCCTTCAAAAAGACCGGATACTTCATCGATATGCCCCAGTTCCTTGGCCTCTTCACCGAAACGTTGGTCTATGGACACTTCCAATCCATTGACTACGGCAAATATTTTGAAGCGGACTTTTTGCTTGAATGTTTCGGTAAGCTTTGACAGGTCGGTGTTCAACACATCGGTCAGCAGGCCGCTTGTTACCAGGTTTTGTGTGGGGGTACGGATTTCAACATCTTTTATCTTTGAAATGGAATTCGGGGCTATTACCTTGGCACTTGTCATGGGAACAGAGTATCCAAGTTCGTTTTCACCGTAATAGGGTTTTATGGAAGAAATGGCCAGGGATATGGCCTGGTTGGACGGGTTGACAAATTCCAGGTCGAGGGCCAGTTTTATAAACTCGAAGCCTTTATTTCCAACATCCAGCTTTGTAATATTGAAGGTGAGTTTATCGGCCGTGTCCTTTAGGCTTGCCAGTTTGGTAAGCCCCCAGGCTGCTAAACCGCCGCCACCAATGATTAGTCCATATTTTAACAGGTTTTTATTTTCCACAAAATCAATTTTTGCGAAAGGTAAGGGGGCTGAATATTATGGTTTTGGTTTGCTTGGGGTTGTTTTCGGCTGTTATGGGGATTTATGGGTTGTTGGGGGATTTTTTGGGTTGGGATTGGGCAAAAGGAAGTATGATTGCCTTTTTCTATTTATTGTTAATAAAATAATAGGGGATTGGCAAGTATTAAAGTTGAAACATTTCGACCAAAATATTAAATTCACATGCCGAAAATAAGAAACTTTCTTAAAGCCGGAATAATTTAATCTAAGATTTAAATGGATAAACGTAAGGTTACCTATCTTTTAGGGGCCGGGGCCAGTGCCCTTGCTTTACCCACAGTACGCAGATTTAACGGAACAACAGAATATGCTGATTCCTTACGGGAAATGGCAAAGAAATGATATTCTGAATATGAAATAAGTGGTTCTTATACCAGTTTTAGAAAGGAATTGTGTGACAATTTAAACTGGCTTGCCCAAAAGGGCGATGAGTACGGTTCTATTGATACATACGCAAAACATTGTTATGATACAGGAAACCCGGAT
>JBNLCS010000780.1:0-8861 GCA_050303935.1 Bacteroidales bacterium | reverse complement strand
CAGGATCAATGTATCCCAAAAAACAGGAAAAGTAATATCGCTTGCTATGTCAATGTTGGGGATTGAAGTGCCCGAAAGGATGTAGCTTTAATGTTTCGATCATTTTATTAATTTTGCAGTCTAAAAAAAGAAAAACACATGTTTGAAAATTTAACGGACAGGTTAGAAAAGGCATTTAAGTCAATAAAAGGGCAATCCCGTATCACAGAAATAAATATAGCAGAATCGCTTAAAGACGTGAGAAAAGCCCTGCTTGATGCCGATGTTAACTACAAAATTGCCAAATCTTTTACTGATAACGTTAAAGAAAAAGCATTGGGTGAAGAGGTGCTTAAATCAGTGAAACCCGGTCAGATGATCATTAAAATTGTTCACGATGAACTGGCCATGCTTATGGGAGGGCAAAAAAGCGACATCAACCTGAAAGGAAACCCATGCGTTATTTTAATGGCCGGCTTACAAGGTTCCGGTAAAACTACCATGACAGGTAAACTGGCGAGCCACCTGAAAAACAAACAGGGCAAATTACCCTTATTGGCTGCATGTGATGTTTACAGGCCTGCAGCAATTGAACAGCTCAACGTTTTAGGAGGGCAAATTGGTGTACCCGTATATACTGAAGAAGGAAGCCAAGACCCTGTAAAAATTGCCAAAGATGCTATTAGGCAGGCTAAAACAAATGGGCAGGACGTTGTAATTGTTGATACGGCAGGTCGTTTGGCAATTGATGAACAAATGATGAACGAAATAGAAAATATCAAAAAAGCTATTTCACCTCATGAGATCCTGTTTGTTGTTGACTCAATGACAGGGCAGGATGCTGTTAATACGGCCAAAGAATTTAATGAAAGGCTTGACTTTGATGGTGTGGTACTTACAAAACTGGATGGTGACACACGCGGTGGGGCTGCCATTTCGATTAAATCTGTAGTAAATAAACCTATTAAATTTGTTGGTTCGGGTGAAAAAATGGATGCACTTGACGTGTTCCACCCTGAACGTATGGCAGACAGGATACTTGGCATGGGTGATATTGTATCACTTGTTGAAAAAGCACAGGAACAATTTGATGCTGAAGAAGCCAGAAAACTACAAAAAAAGATTGCGAAAAACCAGTTCAATTTTGATGATTTCCTGAAACAAATTCAGCAGATAAAAAAAATGGGGAACATGAAAGACCTGATGGGCATGATACCCGGTGTCGGTAAAGCTATCAGGAACATGGATATTGATGATGACGCCTTTAAAAGCATTGAAGCCATTATACACTCCATGACACCCGACGAAAGGAACAACCCTGGAGTGTTAAATGGCAGCAGAAGAAAAAGAATAGCTGATGGAAGCGGATCTACAATTCAAGATGTAAACAAATTACTTAAACAATTTGAAGAAACACGAAAAATGATGCGCATGATGTCGCAAAGCAAAAACATTGGCCGTATGATGGGTGGTGCACCAAAAATGAAATAAGGCATAGTAAATAATCTCATTGTGACAAGAAAAATAGTTTAAACGAAAAAATATGTATCAGATAATTGACGGTAAAAAAACGGCTGCTGACTTAAAAGCAGAAATAGCAGAAGAAGTAAAAAAACTCACTGCATCAGGAGGTAAACAACCCCACCTGGCTGCCATTCTAGTTGGTAATGATGGTGCTAGCGAAACATACGTTAATTATAAGGTAAAAGATTGTCATGAAGTTGGATTCAAATCAACCCTTTTAAGATACGAGGACAATATTGAAGAGCAGTTTCTTCTGAATAAAATTGAGGAAATTAATAACGATGATGATATTGACGGATTAATTGTACAACTTCCTTTGCCCGATCATATCTCAGAACAAAAAGTAACAGAAACTATTGACCCTAAAAAAGATGTTGATGGGTTTCATCCGGTGAATGTAGGTAGAATGGTACTTGGTATGCCGGCTTATGTTTGTGCCACACCAGCCGGGATTTTAGAGCTTTTAAAAAGATATAATATTGAAACCAGTGGAAAAGACTGTGTTGTAGTTGGCAGAAGTAATATTGTTGGAAAACCTGCTTCTATTCTTATGGGGTTGAAGGCCAGTCCGGGAAATGCCACCGTTACCATTTGTCATAGCCGTACTAAAAACCTTGCCGAAAAAACAAAAAATGCCGATATTATAATTGCAGCCTTAGGTAAACCTGAATTCTTAACCGGCGATATGGTAAAAGAAGGTGCGGTGATCATTGATGTGGGAACAACACGCGTTGATGCCCCGGAAAAGAAATCAGGATGGCGATTGAAAGGGGACGTAAATTTTGATGAAGTTGCACAAAAAAGCAGTTATATAACCCCTGTTCCTGGCGGGGTTGGGCCGATGACCAGGGTAATGTTACTGAAAAACACTTTGTTGTCAGCCAAAAAAGAAATATATTCCTGATATTGGAAACTGATATTCGTAAAATATTTACGGAAATTTTATAATAATATCATTCAAAACTTAGCACTGCTTTCATTACACCGTCTTTGTAGTTATCAACCCAGTGGAAAGCAGCAGCCGACTGGTCCCAATCAAAAAAATGCGTTGGCATGCGTTTTAATGATATTTTCCCATTCTCAACAAGGTCAATTGCTTCTTGAACACATTCGTTCTGCCTTCTGATATTTACAATTGTTAATTCTTTTCTTCTGATTAAATCGGCTGGTAATTTCCAGCTATCAAATTCAGGAATCCCGATCAATATAAGCCTGCCCCCGGGTTTTAATATATCAATGGCTTCATCCACTGCCTCTTGCTGACCACAACATTCGAAAACAACATCCACACCATTTTCCTCAAATGACTGGATTTGTCTTGTATTTGACTTTCTTGAAAATTTAAGGGCTACTTTTGCCCCTTCCTGTTTGGCAATATTAAGCCTTTCATTTATTTTGTCAATTACAAAAAAATCACCGGTTTGTCTAACCTTCGCGGCAAGCATCACACTCATTCCTATTGGGCCAAAACCAAAAACAGCAATTTTATCAGTATTCCCCAATTGTGCCCGTTTTACAGCATACACCCCAATAGACAGGGGCTCAATAAGAGCAGCATCTACAAGGCTGGTTGAAGCTTTTACCGGGTAACAACATTGTTCCGGTAAAACAATATATTCTACCATTGACCCTTCAAGCTGACCGGGGCAGCCAAGAAATTTAAGGTTGTAACAGGTATGTGGCCTGCCTGTATTACATTGGTCACAATCAAAACAAGAAACGGCAGGATCAATTGCTATTTTATCACCCTTTTTTACCCTGGTTACTTGTTCACCAATTTCCTCAACATAACCTGAACATTCGTGCCCCAGAATAAACGGAAATTTAACCACCTGATCACCTATCTTACCATGCCTGTAATAGTGCACATCCGATCCACAAACCGTTACGTGGGTAATTTTGATCAATACATCCATGGCACCCCTAATAGATGGTTTGTTAACCTCTTTAATCTCAAACTGCCTTATTCCTGTTAAATAAACTGCTTTCATACGTTTAAAAATACATTAAGCGTTTAACTTCGTTGAGCTCTCCGCCTGTTGGCGGATCGGTTCATTTTTAATCATATCCTTTTGTAGAGGGATAAAGGTCCGTATCAAATCCCCCTATAGCCTGCTCCGATTCACCGGAGAGGGTTTTACTCGTATAAAATTGATTTAATGTATTGTTTTTCAATTAAATAATTTCTATTTTTTTAGTTTCGTATTTCTATTACCATGGAACCCTCATGGTCAGTCATGCCTTTGTTGTGTATGCCAGTGCATTAGGGTTTCATCGGTAAATATTTTATGTAATCCATCGCAAAGGCTTCACAAACAACACATGTTAATTTACTTTAAAAACGTAAAAAATATCCATAAAAGATTAAATATACTAAGAATTTATGTACATTTTTACATTCGTGTATTAATATGATAGTTGTAATTTTAAATAACGTATTGATTTTTCAACAAATGAATATACAACATTTAAATCTAAGAATAGAAGGAAGGGTTCAGGGAGTAGGATTTCGCTTTGTCTCTCGCAACCAAGCCAGAAAATATAATATTAAAGGGTTTGTAAGAAATGAATGCGATGGAACAGTATATATTGAAGCCGAAGGAAATCCGGAACAACTTAGTGATTTTATTAAGTGGTGTTACGAAGGTCCTCCGGCTGCAAGGGTTACCAATATTAAAATTGAGGAAGGAAAACTACAGAATTTCTCTATATTCGATATCAGGCATTAATTATTTAGTACCTGTTGAAAGATTTTTTTCTGAATCCACCACCACCACGGTTTCCACCAGAGCTTTCACGTGGTTTGGCTTGCTTAACAACAATCTGACTGCCTTCAAAATCAGATTCATTTAATTGGTCAATAGCTTGAAGGGCCTCTTCATCAGTAGGCATTTCAACAAAACCATAACATTTAGAACGACCGGTTTCGCGGTCCATGATTACTTTGGCTGAATCAACCTGACCGAAACCACTGAATAAATCCAAAAGCGAGTCATTGTTAGTACTCGAGCTTAATTTAGCTACAAAAATGTTCATCTTTTAAAAAAAATTTAACTGTTAATAACTAGCCGTAGATGAAATCGGCCAAAAACGGAAGGTTTTAAACAAAATTTCATATACTGCAAATAATAAATTGAAAATAATTCATCAAAAGTTATAAAACAAAATTATTATCAAAAAAAAATGTTAAATCTTAAAATTTTAAACACACAATTTAAAAATAAAAAAGTCAATTTGAAATTAGTCTTTATTTTTTACTATAAAATAAACCAGATCAAATTATTATAAACTTATTTTGTAAAATACGCAAAATTAATGTAACCAGGCAATACACAACCTCATTAAGATAATTTTTGTTTCAACATTGTATAAATTGCCCCGTCATTAATTTATTGAAAAACCACCTTCAAATTCATGAAGGTGGAATTACTTGCACGGTACCCCTTTTATCTAATTTACCTTACATAACTAATAAAACGGGGGAATTTGTACCGTGCCTTCGTGGTGGATAAACACTAACTACCTCATCCTACTCTATTGCTTGCGTACTGAAGCATATTCCTTAATTTTTTTATTACCAGCAATCATCTTTACCGTATCCACACTCAAACCGGTAACCATGGCAATAGTTTGATGTGTATAATTAGCCCTGAAACCGCAGCACTTCATAGCGTAGGTTATTTCCCTTATTACCATATCGCGGTGTGCATAATCGAAAGTGGCCTCCATTTTTAACATACTGCACCTCAATATGGCTTCTTCATGGATATCATCGACATGATTATTTTTTTTGGTCCTATAAAAATGTATCAAACAAGACTTTATTAGCTGTTCAGCGCTATTTACATTCTGAATTTCAACACAATTCATGCTTTTCTTGAATTTTGATTATATGTTTTGTATAATTATACATACAAATTAATAGGATTTATTCCACAATTGCAAATATTATCCTATTAATTTTACTAAAATTACAAAAATGGATAAGAAAGATGTTATAGGACAGCGGGTTGCAAAGATCAGATTAAATAAAAAGTACACACAGGAATCTTTTGCACACGTGTTAGGGGTAAAGAGGTCGCACATAGCTGATACGGAAAGGGGAAAGACTTTTCCTAATATTGAATTTATGGAAAAATTACACAATATTTTTCAAATTGATTTAAACAATCTGATCTGCGGGACCGGAAAAACAAAAACTACGGCTAAAAGCATACATATTGTAGAAGAAGGTGGCGAACTTTATGGAAACGAGAAACTAATTGAACTTTATGAAGAAATCCGAAAGCTTCTTAAAGAAAACACGGAACTGAAAATTGAAATTGAACGCCTGGGGAAAAAACAAGGATAAAATGAAACGATCTTACGCCAATTCGCTTCAACGTAAAATTCCATATAAGCTATCTAATGTTGTAATTCTATTAATTACATTTTTTTCAAAAATTAAATGACTATGTTCTGTACGTCAAACAATAAAAATTAACTATCCTTTTTTAGTATTCTTGTAACTATTTTAAAAAGTATAACACAAATAAGAGTAAGTATTAAAACACCAGGTAATTGACCTATATCTGTTTTAAAAATATTTAATACATCAGGGCCAAAAACAGCAATAGGGATTGCAATAATAATTCCCATCAAAGCTTCACCAGTGATTAATCCTGATGCAAATAATAACCCAGCCTTATTGGCATTATGTACTGTTTGTTTTTTTAATGTTAATCTTTTTTGATATAAAGATACTAACCAAGCAATTAAACCTCCCAACATAATAGCGCTGTCAAGTTCAAAAGGAAGGTAAATTCCAATGGCAACTGCAAGAACAGGCATTCTGAAACTTGACTTCCTAGTTTCAAGTATTTTGTCAGTAATAATTATGGCTATACCAATTGTCATTCCAATAAATACCATATCCCATGGTAAACCACCGTGAAAGACACCGGTAGCAACACTTTGCATTAGAGTAGCTTGGGGTGCAGCCAGTGAATCAGGATTTAAATCAGTTTTGGGCCCAAAACCAAAAGCTTCCAATATAAGATTTAATATAACTGGTAATATTAACGCGGCAGATACCACACCAATAATTTGCATAATTTGTTGTTTTTTGGGTGTAGCCCCTAGCAAATGGCCTGATTTTAAATCCTGCATATTATCACCCCCAATTGCTGCAGCACAGCAAACAATAGACCCTATCATTATAGCTGCCGCAGGTCCTTTATCGGCACCAGAACCCAAAATAAATAACAATACAAGCGATGATAGTAAAATGGTTGCAATTGTAACACCGGAAATAGGGTTGTTTGAGCTACCCACCAAACCAGCCATATACGCGGCCACAGCAGAAAACAAAAATCCTGCTACTACCATAAAAACAGACATAAGCCCCGAAATGGCTATCATTTCAATTTCTTTCAGATAGATAATAAATACTGGTATAACAAGGGAAATTATACCTATGATCACCCATTTCATGGGAATGTCAGATTCTGTTCTAATGTTTATTTTTTTTGTACCAGTCCTTTTAAACGCATTTACCCCCTCTTTAAAAGCTACAACAATAGAAGAACCTAAATTTATTAAGGCCCATAAACCTCCAACAACCATACCCCCTACCCCAAGATATCGAATTTGTGTAGACCATGTATGATATCCAAGATCTACAGCGCTCATGCCATCTGGATTGCCATGCATTGAAAGGTATATTGGAATTGCAACAAACCAACTTATAGCACCACCGAGAAAAACAAGTAATGAAATATTTACACCAATAATATACCCTACTCCAACCAAAGCAGGTGATAAATTCATTCCAAAATACAAGTAAGCCTTATTTTTAACAAATACTGCTAAATCTAATACTGAATGCCACAGCTTAAAACCTGTATCACTCAGTTTAATAATAGCTCCCAAAATGGCACCCCAAATTAAATATTTTGTTGATGCATCACCCTTTTCTCCTGATTTGAGCACTTCTGAAGTAGCAATACCTTCTGGGAATTTCAATTTTTGTTTAACAATCAAAGCATTTCTTAAGGGAATCGTAAACAACACACCCAAAGCCCCACCACTTAAACTAATAAATACTGTTTCCCAGTAATTAAACCTCTCCCAATAGCCCATTAATACAAGTGCCGGAAATGTAAAAATCACACCTGCAGCCAGCGATTCACCAGCTGATGCAGCGGTTTGTACTGCATTGTTTTCTAATATATTATGTTTTTTAAATAGTTTTAAAATGGCCATAGATATTACAGCAGCCGGTATTGATGCTGAAACAGTCATACCCGCAAACAAGCCAAAATATGCATTTGCACCTGACAATAATGCTGATAATAATATTCCAAGAACTATAGCTTTGAATGTAGTTTCTGGTAGTTTTTTATCAGAAGGGATGTATGGTTTAAATTTTGGTTGGTTGTTCATAATTTTATTGTTTTAATACAAACGAAAATATAAATATTCTTAAAAAAAAGAAATTTGTTGGCTGGATTAATTAATTAATGTACATCACGCATCAACTTTTTGATCAATGGATAAAAAGATAGAATGAGTAATGAAAAAATAAAACAAATACCGGCAACCTGAATAAACACAACAGAATTTTTATATAATGTTTGAATATTTTCACTATAGTCCATAAATTTTGCTGCATTCAACCCTGTTATCTTTTCTACAATAAAATCCTGAATAATATTTGAATTTCCCATATTTACACTAACTGTTAATTTAGCAATCCAACCAGAAATATAAAACCCAAACGATTGGCCAAAAAACCATACCCCCATCATGTAACCAACAAATTTTTGTGGTGAAAGCTCAGTTATTTTGGATAATCCCACGGGAGAAACAAAAAGTTCTGCTGTTGTGTGAAAAAAATATCCAAGCACTAGAAAAAAGAAAGGCGTACGGCCCAGATCATCCATAAACCTTGCGCCCAATGCAAAAATTAAAAAACCCAGACCAAGTTGCAAATAGCCCATTGAATATTTAACAGGTGTATACGGATTTTTCTTTATTCGATACAAAAAGCCCCAAAAATAAGAAATGGGTAAAGCCAGTATAATTATTAAAAAAGGGTTTATTGAATTTGTCTGGGCAGCATTTAATCCTAATTTCAAGTTTACGTTATTATTTGCAAATAATATAAGTGAGCTCCCACATTGCTCATAAAATGCCCAGAACATCATTATAAATACTATAATCATGGTGGCAGCAATTAATTTCTCACGGCTTTCCTTGCTAACCTCTACCAGTATTTTAACCAAAAAGAATAATACCACAACCAGCATTAACAGAAGTATTATTTTCAGGTTTTCATTATGAATGATCAAGTAGGTAATTAACGGAATTATCAATAT
>JBNLCS010000779.1:0-9287 GCA_050303935.1 Bacteroidales bacterium | reverse complement strand
CATTTTCAATTACAGCAGGAAGTCCTTACTGGTTTTATTATACTTTTTATAACAATGGTACGATGGCTTCCAATTCATTTTCAACTTCACGAGGGACTTGTCCAGCTCTTGGTATAGGACAATCCTATTCTTTTTCTGAGTATATTACGACAAGCATATACGATTCCGGTACAAGATGGGAAACAATTTCGGGAGGTGGAGCATATTGTTCTTCCTGGATAACAATTGAACCTTATGAAAGCCCGTATAGTTCAAAAAATGATGAAGGTGAATTATTTACAAATGAAAAAATTACGATTTATCCGAATCCTAGTGATGGTTTGTTTACTATACGTATAAATGATGAATCCTATCAGAATATCAAAATATTTGGAATTGATGGAAAACTAATAATGAAAGAAGAAATAAATGAAAGGAACTCAATTGATATAAATATCTCAGATGTACCAAAAGGTATGTATGTTATACACCTACAAAGCTCAAATGGAGTTGAAGTCCGAAAAATAAATATTAAATAGGCTAAACTTATGAGGCTGCCGTATCGGCAGCCTTTTTTCTTGTATATATGAATTTACTTACGTTAATTTTAACGTTTGTGAATTCATTATTTAAGAGTGAAGCTTTATTGGAATAATAGAAAAACTTTTATGCTGCAAAACTAATTTTGCTATATTTTTACGCACAACTAACCATGTAGTACAACAAAATACAACAGTTTTTACATTATCCAATCGCGTTGTTAGTAATAATTTGCAATTTCGTAAGTTACTTATTAATCCCCGTAAATTTCTTCTTCTTTTAAATGCCCGTCTTTTACCAATGTTTCTTTTATATTATCGGCATCAATGATAATCGAATCAAACAATTTGGAGGGCACATCTTTTTTACCGTTATTCACAGTTTTTTTAAGGGGCAATGGTTTATCCCTTGATGCAACATTAAATGCCATTTCTGCAGCATTTTCTGCAAGGATTTTCAAGGGTTTATATATGGTCATGGTTTGTCTTCCGGCAACAATATCCCTTACTGATTCAAGATCGGCATTTTGCCCGGTCAGCAATATTTTTTTATCCATGCCTGATTCCTGCAAAGCCATCAAAACCCCCCGTGCCAGAATATCCGCTCCCGTAATAATAACATCAATATTTTTTGATGTTTCCATGCATTCTTTCACAGCAAAATAAGCGTCCAATTCAATCCATTCATTCAGGTCAATATTACACACCATGTTTATGTCTCCTTTATCAATAAGTGGTTGTAAAATATTTAAGGCCCCATTTTTAACCAGAATAGAATTATTGTCAGATACGGGCCCGTTTATTAAAACGTAATTACCATTCCTTTTTTTGTTTGTAACGTATGAAGCCATATTTTCCCCAACTTTGTAACTATCAAAAGAAATATAGTAGTCGAGGTCAGCATCCATGATTAATCTGTCATAGGCAATTACCTTCACATTACGTTTGTGGGCAACACTTACAATTTCAGCAGCTTTGTGCGCATCAACAGGTACAACGACCAGTACTTTTGCACCCGAATCAATAAGCTCAATGGCTTGTGAAAGTTGATTCTCAGGATTGTTACTGGCATCTCTTACAAGCGCTTTTCCTCCTAATTGTTTTAGCTTTTGTTCGAAATATTCCTGGTCTTTGTACCACCTAACATCAATAAAATTTGCCAGGCAAAAACCAACCTTTATTTCTTTTTCAGTCTTCTGACTTAACAAATTAACTGAGAAGATCATTCCCAGGATCCACCATAAGATTGTCTTTTTCATAATCTTTTTTTACTTAAATTAATAATTTTCCAATAAATTAGAAAATATTAACCAATAGAAATATTCAACAAATACAGAAAAATTAATGAATTATTGGTAATACACTGTTTGACCCCCTACTTATTTTTTAAAAACACCAATTCAACAATCACTCCTGTAGACTGGTCAGAATCAGTTTTATTGGTAAATTTTATTTTTGCCTGATGGGCATCCATTATTTTTTTTGCCATATGCAAACCGAGTCCATACCCTCCTGTTTTCTTTGAACGAGAACTATCAGCACGATAAAAAGGTTCAAAAAGAAATTTCATTTTATCACTTGGTATACCAATACCGAAATCTTCTATTTGAACTACTGTGGTTTCCGGTTTATCAATTACATTTATTTCAACTGGTTTGTTGGATCCTTCTGAATATTTAATCGAATTTTCAATAATATTTTTTATTACTGTAATTATTTTTGATTCGTCAACTTTAATATAAATATTCTCTGATACTGGAAACATTTTCACTTTATCATTTGCAAACGGAAAATTTTTCAAAATGCCTTCCAGCATGTTTTTAACATTTGTTTTTTCCAGGTTCAAATTTGTTTTATTGTTTTTTAACCGTTCTGTTTCCAATAGCTCCGTAATCATAATTTCCATTTCCCTGATATCGTCAATAATTGATTCTTTCCCCGCAGAATCAGGCATGATTTCCAGTGCCAGTTTTGTCCTGGTAATGGGTGTTCTCAATTCATGGCTAACATCCATTAATAGTTGGTCCCTGGATTGTATCATCTTTTTCAACTCAACTGTCATCTGATTGAACGCTTTGGCTAATTTGCCCAACTCGTCTTTACTTTTAACTTTTAATTCAATATCAAGGTTCCCTTTACTTATTTCATCAACGCCAACAGCAAGATCATGTATAGGGGAAATTATCCTATGTATAAAGAACAACGCAAATGAAAATAAGATGATCAGAACGGTGAACAAGAAAAAAATTAAATGATGACTGGCATCAAAAAAAATAATATTACTGAATAAATAAATTGTTAGGATTACACATAAAGCTAACAAAATTATTATTCCGATTAGTTTATGGATAAATGAATTAAATAGAACAACATGTTTGTTTTTTTTCACGCGAATAAAATTTAATTAAACATCTGTTTTATAATATAATAAAATACAAAATGCATTTAGCATTTGTAATCGTTGACCGTGGAACATCCACGTTTTGTTCATGTCCTTATTGTGAAGTTCAGTGCATTGATGTTTCATAGTGGATATGTTAATTATTCGCCAACAAATTTATAACCCAATCTGCGAATGGTTTTAATATAGGCAGGGGATTTTGGATCATCGTTCAATTTATTTCTTAAACGACTAACCAAAACATCAATTGACCGGTCAAAGGCCGATAAGTCCATTCCATGCAATTGATCCATTAGTTGGTCTCTTGATAGTACCCTGTCTTTGTTTTTTACAAATAATAATAACAAATCAAATTCCAACGTGCTTAAATCAAGTGATTTCCCTTCAATTTGAGCAATATATTTGTTTGGAAACAATTCTAAACTGCCAACCATTATTTTATCAGTTACTGAATCGGACTGAAACCTTCGCAGGACACTTTGAATGCGTGCCACAAGTTCCCTGGGTTCAAAAGGTTTTGGCACATAGTCATCTGCACCTAGTTCCAAGCCCACCACCCTATCGGTAACTTCACCACGTGCGGTAAGCATAATAACAGGTATTGAACTGTCTTTTCGTATCTCACGGCAAACTTCAAAACCATCCATTTCCGGCATCATGACATCTAAAATTATCAAATCGGGTCGAAAGTCTTGTATACGTTTCATACCATCAGAAGGAAGAGTTGCTGACAATGTTTCATACCCAAACTTCACGAGATAGTCGTTGAGTAAATCATTTAATTTTGGGTCGTCATCAATTATTAGGATTTTATGTTTACTCATTTATGTAATTTGTTACTAATTTACAAATTTTACCTAAGTTGAGCATAGGTACCCCATTTGGGTTTTTATTCTGTTCGCAACGCTTCAATAGGATCCAGTAAAGATGCCCTTCTTGCAGGAAATATGCCAAATAGTAAGGCTACTAACAACGAGAAAAAGAACGAGATGAACATAGCTTGCCAGGATATATAAGTTTCCCAATCAGAGAAGACGTTTAAAATTTTAGCTACAACTATTCCAAACACGATCCCTGCTAATCCACCTGTACAACCCAATATTAAAGCTTCCGATAAAAATTGTACGATTATGTTTTTATTTTTAGCGCCAACCGATTTTCGTAAACCAATTTCATTAATTCGTTCTTTAACTGAAAGAATCATCACGGCAAGAATTCCAATTCCACCGATTATTAACGAAATCGCTGCTACTCCTATTGTCAGTGTGTTGAACCCGGCAGCAGTTTCTTTACTCGTGTTAATTTCATTTACCTGGTTTACAATGGTAAAATCATTTTCTTTATCAAATACATCTAATTTGTGCTTATATCTTAATACGTGTACAACCTCCTTTTCCACCATTTTAAGATGCTCTAATTTATCAACCCCGATATAAATTTTACTGAGATAATCCTGATTGAAAACCCTCCGTAATCCTGTCTTAGACGGAACCATTACCACATTGTCAATATTTCCCATTTCTGCCCCCAACCCTTTTTTGCCCAATATGGCAATTACAACAAAAGGTATTTTATTTATGAATAGGGTTTGATTAATTGGGTCTTTGTCTTTGAACAGCAGGTTTGCAGCATCTGAACCCAATACAGCAACTTTTTCTGCCTTTTTGTTCTCTATGTTTGAAAATATCCGTCCTGATCCTACATTGTAATTTCTTATTACAGGATACTCCGGGGACACACCCTGTATAAGGGATGATATCGTAATACCCTTGTATTTAACAGGTAACTTTTGTTCTTGAAACGGGGAGATATATTTTACACCTTTTATTTCTGAAAGCATTTCTATATCTCCCGGTTTCAAGGTTGTAACATTTGAAACTTGTTTTTTTCTTCCAAAAACTACCTTTACTTTTCCTGAATTGATAAGTAAAACATTTGTCCCCATGGCCCTGATTGGTTCCAGGGCTTTTTGCTTAGCCCCTTCGCCAATGGCAACCGTAACAATAACTGCAGCTACCCCAATAGCTACCCCTAAAATTGAAAATATAGTCCTGGAGCGATTAATTAATAAGGCGGCAATTGAAAGCTTTATGTTTCTATATAATTTCACTTGAATAAAATATAATTAGACATCTGTTTTATAATTAAATACAAAAAGTATTTTGCATTTGTACTATTTAAGTGTGAAATATCCATGTTGTGAAGTTCAGTGCATGGATGTTTCATCTCAAGGAATTTACAGGATCGAATTTTGCCGCTTTATTTGCTGGAAGGATCCCGGCAAGTAAACCTGTAATTACAGGTAGCAGTATTCCGGCAAGTATGGTTTGAAGGGGAATGTAGAATATGGCATCCATTTTATTGCTCATCAGTTTTGAAAGTACCAATCCGAGGGTTAAACCTATTATTCCACCCAGTATCACTACCACAACACTTTCGGCTAAAAATTGCAACCTGATATCTTTGTTTTTTGCTCCAACTGCTTTTCTTAAACCAATTTCTTTCACACGCTGATTTACCGACATGGTCATGAGTACTATAATCACTACCCCACCTGCTAAAAGGGCAATGGCAGCAACCGCAGGTAATAATATTTTAAATAGCTTAATCATACCGGCAATTATTTTATTTACCTGTCCGGGTGTCATGATGGCAAAATCATCGGCCTCACCTTCCAATAAAGAATGTTGTTCCCGTAATATTGTACGAATTTTATCTTCTGCGTTTTCAGCCATTTCCTGGTTTTCAAATTCCAGCTTCGCCCCCATTATGTAGTCAACATTAGCCAACCGTCGCATAAAGGTTGTAATTGGAATGTAAATATCTTCGTCCATGTCAAATCCATGCGGATCTGAACCCCTGCTTTCCAATACACCTTTAATCAGATATTGCGTATTTGCTATTCTAATTTGCTTACCTAAAGGATTTTCGTTGGGAAACAATGTTTTAGCTATTTTAGGGCCCAATAATGCAACCTTTTTTAAACTATTTATATCGGCATCGTTAAAAAACCCTCCTGAAGAAACCGGCCTGTTCCAAATATATTCGCCCACCACGTTACAAGCCCTGATGGTAGCCGTAGTATGATTTTGTTTGTATGAAATGTCCTGTTCGGGTAACATTTGGAAATAATCATACATAACAACGCCATCAACTTGCTTTGCTATAAGTTCAATATCTTTCATTTTCAACGTAACAACAGGGCCGTTCTCGCTTCGCCTCATTCCTTCGGCTTCTATCATCTCCGAACTAATCATTACATTATTATTATTAAAAACCTTAGAAACATTTTTAAGAATTTTCTTTTCTATTCCATTACCAAGAGTAAGGGTTAAAGTGAGGGCTGTAATACCTATTACGATACCGAGCATCATGAAAAATGTTCTTAGTTTATAGCGACTTATTACCTTTAAGCCACTTTTTATTATTCGTTGCTTTTTTGAATTGTTCATTACTGTTTTATCTTTTGATTTTTTTTGTCTTCTATAATATGACCATCTTTTATTGTAATCACCCGTTCGGCTATAGCTGCTATTTCGTTGTCATGGGTTATTAATACGATGGTCGTGCCTTCGGAATGCAACTGCTGAAATAGTTCCATGACCTCTTTACCGGCTTGAGAATCCAGGTTGCCTGTAGGTTCATCAGCAAATATAATTTCCGGTTCATTCACCAATGCCCTGGCAATTGCCACACGCTGCTGCTGGCCACCTGAAAGTTCATTAGGTTTATGATAATACCTGTCTTCAAGCCCCACTTTCTTTAAAGCTTCTTTTGCCAGATCCTTACTATTTACCCTATCAGAATAAATCAATGGCAATTCAACATTTTCAACCGCAGTGGTTTTCGGTAAAAGGTGGAATGACTGAAAAACAAAACCTATTTTTTTATTTCGTAATTCTGCCAGTTCGCCATCCAATAATTGATTTACCTCTTTGTTTTCCAGATAATAAGTGCCTATACTAGGCCTGTCAAGCAAACCCAGTATATTCATAACAGTAGATTTCCCTGAACCTGAAGCCCCTACTATGGCTACAAATTCACCTTTTCTAATTTCAAGATCAATTTTATCCAATGCATAAACACTGGCTTGATCTGGCTTTTCATAAATTTTTGATACATTTTTTAATTGAATCATTGTTGTATAATTTAATTTTTGTTAATTATGACCTGATCATGTTCATTTATCCCTTCCAGAATTTCTACATAGGAATATTGCCGTAATCCGGTTTTTACTTCTTTTTCTATTACTTGTTCATCTTTTAGTACCGCAACGAAATATTTGCCATTTTTTCTGCTTAATGCTTTACTAGGTATCGTTAGCGCATTTTCATGTTTTTTTATGAAAATATTAACAGAAGTGGTCATTTCAGGTCGTAATACTTTGCCCTCCTGGCTTATTATCTTAATGATTGTAATATAATTTACTACGTTATTCTGGATTTCGGCTGCAGGATATATTGCCGTTACGGTTCCCTGAAATTCAGTATCGGAATATGTATCGACGGTAAATGACGCGTGTTGCCCGACTTTTATCCTTCCTATATCTGTTTCATCAATGTATGCCCAAACTTCTAACCGGTTGAGATCGATGACCGTAACAAATGTTGGAGACGTAAATGTTGCTGAAACGGTTTCTCCCTTTTGTGTTGAAACAGATCCAATAACCCCAGGAGAAGAAGCATAAATTTGTGTATAGCCCACTTGAATTTTCGCATATTCTACATTTGATTTTTCCTGCATCACTCTTGACTTAGATAATTCAACAGCTTTTTCAATTTCTTCTAAAACTTGCTGCGATACATATTCTTTTGTTTTTAATCTTTTTATTCTTTCAAATTCAAGATTTGCATACTTTAAACTGGTTTCCGCATAACGTAAGTTTGCTAAGGATTGATTGAATTTAGCCACCAGTTCAGATGCATCAATTTCTGCCAATAACTGGCCTTGTTTTACATAATCACCAATATTTACGTATAAATTTGTGACAGTACCTGAAGCCCTGGTACCAATCCTTACTTCGGCGCCAACCTGTGGTTTAATAATTCCGGTAGCTGATACGTATGAGCTAATATCTTGTTTTTTAGGTTTTTGTGTTTGCCGGTAATTGGATTGAACCCTTTCACCGCTTCTTAATGAAATAAATGCATACGTTACTAGTGAGAATGCTATAAATGAAATGATCCAAATATATGTTTTTGTGTTTCTCATTTTTGTTTTTTTTTGTATTGATTTTTAATAATTTCTATGTTGGGTAGTAAAAAATCCTATTTTTCTTTTAAGCATTGCAACTGCAAGATGGTAATCTGCCTGTGCATTAATCAGGTTTTGATTAGCGTTAAAATTTGCATATTGTGCTTCAATGAGTTCTATCATTGAGCTTAACCCTTGTGAATATTCTTCTTTTGTGACATCAAGAGTTTCTTTTGAACTTTTTGCCCGCGCTTTTGCGTTGTTGATTTTTTCACGCGATTCCATTAACATCATTTGAGCAATCCTTATTTCGTTGCAAATCGATTGAAATATTTCATTTTCCTGCAGATTCAATTGTTGCAGTTTAACTTTTTCAAGTTCAACAGTATTCTTCTTTTGAAAGCCATTGAACAGATCAAATCGTAAAGAAAGTCCTGTTGTTGTGAAATACTCTTTTGGATACAAAGGGTTATCAGACCAATTGTAACTAGCATAGGCGCTGAGTTCCGGAAATTGCTTTTTCTTTTCTATTAAAACTGATAATTCCTGTTTTTGTATTTGTTTACGTATTAACATAAATTCAGGAAGGTTAATGCAGGCTAGCCTAATCAGTGAATCGGGGCATATATTGTCAAAATCAGTATACGTTTCTGATAAAAAACATACTGTATTAATTGCTGTGTCAAAAGTATTTCCAATGGCCTTTAATAGGTATTGCCCGGCAACATTTTTTGAAGTCCTGATCTGGATCGCATAAAATTTAACATTTGAGTATTCAGTTTCAGCCTTTAAAACATCCGATCTTTTTGAAATACCGAGTTTATACATTTCTTTGGCAGCATCAACAGTAATCGAAAATTGCTGTGTCATGATATTTGCCAGTTGATTGATCTTTGTATTTCTGAGCAGGTTTATATAGCTTTCAACAGTGTAATAAGTAATATCACTTCTGTTTATTAAAAACTGAATATTTGCAACTTCGGTATTTACTTTTGCCTGGTCAATGATATATTTAATTTTTCCATTTTGCCAAACTGGCTGGTATAGTTGAATACTTGAATTACCAGCATTAAAAACATCCAAATTTTTAAACTGGTTCGTATAACCGTACTCAGAAACCACGTTTATTGTTGGAATCTGATAACCTTTTTTTATTGAGTGTTGTTTTAAAGCAA
>JBNLCS010000778.1:0-10736 GCA_050303935.1 Bacteroidales bacterium | reverse complement strand
ATAAAAAGAATAAAAATTTAAAATGGACTGTCCTTTTAGGTATTTGCATGATACTTCCTGCATTAGAAGGGTATTCAAATGTTAACGTATACAGCAAAAAGCTGAATAATCATTTTGAATATTTAACAGACTACAGCAATTCACTTGAAGCCAATAAAATCGTAAATCAAATAGACACCTCCAAATACCAGGCAGTAATGCCACTGCCCTATTTTAACGTTGGCAGCGAAAACATACAAGCAGTTCCCAATAGCGAAGTAAAAAACTTTTCTTTTTGGTTATCGCTCAAAACCGGTTTACCAAATATAGGTATGTATGCGGCAAGAAGTTCAATCAGTCAGCCTGTTTATCAACTTCAGTTATTTAATTCACCCTCATCATACCCTGAAATATTGAAAAAACATAAACCCGATAAAGGATATTTAATAATTGCAGATACCCTGTATCCGCATAATGAAACATCCCGGGAAATTATCTCAGCGGCCAATATTTTATTTAAGACAGATCATTTTTCAATCCTGGGAATAACATTTGATGAATTACAAAATATTTACACTTCAAAATATAAAAATGTATTCTATGAGATGCAAATACAAAATGACCCCCTACTTGAGGGCAACGACTTTATTTTAATCGAACAACATGGATCCTTTACATTTCAGGCCAAAAAAGGGTGCACATTGTTTAACGATACATTAAGAAACCACAAATCAGATACCTTGACATTAAGTTTTTGGATGAAAGAAATGACTACTGAACGAGTGCCCCAGGCCCGTGTTAAAATTAAACTTTCTGATATTACTGGAAAAACAATCGAAAAAAAGGATTTTGCATTTCGTGATCAGGTTGTAGCATTTAATAATGATGCAGGGTTGTTTGAATATCAAATTCCAAAACTAAAAAAATATGACAAGCTTATTCTTTCCATAAACATAGAAAATAAAAAACTTCGTAAAAAGGAATTACACGTTAACAACCTGTTCATTAAATATGGAAATGGAGATGTTTATTTCAACGGAAATGAATATATAAAGAAGAATAACCGTATATATTTTTCTTTAACCTCAAACCCGTCAGTCAAGTAAAAAACTAAATTCAGTATGAAAGATCCATCAGCAAATTATCATTATTTCAAACACAGCTTGCCCCAAACTACCGGGGAACATGATTATTTGCGAATGGTAAGTTCCTCCTGTCTGCCGATAGGCAGGTCTGACCGTTGAAAAAATAAATTATAAGCAGATGAAATTAAAATTAATAGCTGTGACCATCCTTTGTATTGTTTGGATGAATGTATGTAAACAAACGGTTAACCAAAGAGAAACAAGTGTAGTTTTGTCGAAGAACAAAAAATTTGGTTTAGACTCTGTTATTCATGTTAATCCGGGTGAAAGCTATGATATACATGTTAAAAGAAAAGGGTCGGAAAAGGCATTGATGATAATTACCAACCCAAATGACAAGACTTTTTATCGTTATCAGGACTTTTATTATTTGAAAGACAGTGCAGGCTGGCAAACTTTACATATACCGTATCATATTCCGGAATTTTATACAGGGAACAAACTAAAGGTTTACATGTGGGGTAAAGGCTATGATGCAGAATTTAAAGATTTGACCATTATCAAAAAAAAGGATAATTACCTGGGGTTTAAGAGCTATTTAAATTTAGATATTGATTCAACTGAAATAGAGAAAATTATTGACAAACGTTACCAAGCTGTAAAAAGAGGTATCCTGGTGCAGGGTAATAACGATTGGGTAAAAGCAAAGCTATCCTGGAATGGTGAGAAACCTGTTCCCGCAGAAATAAGATTGAAGGGCGATTGGAGCGATCATCTGAAAGGTGTAAAATGGTCGTTCAGGATTAAGGTTAAAAAAAATAATACCTGGCAACGATTAAAAGAATTTTCTATTCAAAACCCGATGACAAGAAGTTTTATTCATGAATGGGTGTACCATGAATTTTTAAGGAAGGAAGGTATCCTCACTACACGGTATGGGTTTATACCTGTATATATAAATGGGGTTTGTCATGGCATTTATGCATATGAAGAACATTTCAGAAAAGAATTACTGGAATTCAACAAAAAAAAGGAATCACCAATTTTTAAATATAACGAAGATGGGATGTGGCAGGCCTTTCTTGTAAAAGATATTGATTATGATTGTATAAATTTCTTTGAAGCTTCAGAAACAGATGTTTTTAAAAAGAAAAGAATTGAAGAAGACCCGGTTTTGCTAAATAATTATTACATAGGCAAAAATATTATGCAAAAGCTAAAAACCGGCCATGCTGATTTATCACAAGAAATTGACCTTGAAGCCATGGCAAAATATTTGGCAATATCAGTAATTTTCAATGCCAAACATGGCATGACATGGCATAACGCGCGTTTTTATTACAATCCATATTCCTGTAAACTCGAAATCATTGCTTATGATGGCTTTGTAAGCAGGTATGTAATGAACTTACCTCCTAAAATTCATGGTTTTTTTCCCGGTAAGGATACCCTTGATGTATCAGGACATGATTATTTCATTTATCAGTTTTTTAATAATGCTGAATTTACAAATTTGTATATTAAATATCTGGAGAAATACATTGAAAAAGGATTAATTGAAGATTTCCTGAATGATAAGAAACAACAAATTCACGAGCTTGAACAACTGCTTCAAAAAGAATATATTTTTTACAAATACGATTTCAATTTTTTAAAAAATGCTATCAACAAGCTAAACCCTCTTTTGCAGGAATATAAAAAGGCAATTAAAACAGGAAGGCAAACCCGGTTCCGTATTGACCAATCCCCCAAAGAAATTGATTGCAACAACATACCGCCCACCAGGTTAAACACAATAAAAGCTATACGCACACATAATTCTAATTATGCATCAAAAGTAAACGTATACAATTACTATAATAAAGAAATTGAAGTAATTGGTAGTGGCAACATGGATATACAAACAGAATTACATAAAAAGATAATTTTAAAAGGATACCACAACGCCCCCTCCAGCCAACAATTAATAATTAAAGGAAACCACAACAGGATTTTTTATACTACCAGGGAATTTGATTCCGTGTTTTCTGAACAAATTATTGATGAGGAGATATCTTTGAAAAATCCAAGGAGCGAACTCATTGCAAAAGCATTAATCAAAGACCCTGTATATACTATTAATGGGAATACTATTCAATTTAAGCAAGGGTATCACAAAATTAAAAATCCTTTGGTTATTCCTAAAGGCTATCAGGTATTGGTCAATGAAAACACAACCCTTGACCTGGTTAATGGAGCTTTGCTCTATAGCATGTCACCCGTAAATCTCAAGGGAAAAGAGGGTAAAGAAATCCGTATTATTTCAAGTGATTCAAACAATCAGGGTATATATATACAAACTAATTCGCCTTCAGTTCTGGAACATGTTAATTTTGAAGGCTTACACCCTTTTACCTATAAAAGCTGGAAACTTACAGGGGCAGTAAATTTTTATAATGGTAAGGTTGAATTAACAAATGTAACATTTACGGGTAATCATTCAGAAGATGCTTTAAACATTATTAATTCAGAATACACCCTTTATAAATGTGCTTTTAGCAAAACAACGGCAGATGCCTTTGATTCTGATTTTAGTACCGGTACTATTTCTCAGTGTGAATTTGTTGATATTGGAAATGATGCCATTGATTGTTCAGGTAGTAAGGTTGAAATTACTGATTGCAAAATCATAAATGCAGGTGACAAAGGGATTAGCGGTGGTGAAGAATCTGAAATATCCTGTAATAACATTACAATTGAAAACACCTATGTATGTGTGGCATCAAAGGATTTATCAAAGGTTAGTATTTCCAATTCAACATTTTCTAAAAGTGTTTATGGTATTGTTGCATTGGTTAAAAAGGGAGAATATGGCCCATCGTACATAGAAGCAAACGAAATAAGTTTTAAAAATATTTCGATAAAACACCTTATAGAAATGAATTCACTATTAATGCTGGAGAATGCAATAATAAAAGGCGAAAGTAAAAAAATTGCAGACAAGTTTTATTAAAGGTAAAACATATCTGCCACATCTTCCTCGTCACCTTTTCTAAGTTCCCCTTCAATGGTTACTGAAGATTTTTCCTCAATTATCATATCGGTATTGGTATTCAATATTTCAATCTGATCAATAACAATTTGTGCCGGACCGTATTCCGGTTTTTTAGCAAAAACTGTTAATCCGTATTCGCAATCTATTATACTAATTTTAGAAGCCGTAATTATACTTTTATCTTTAGAAGCGATACCTATGTTTACTTTCCTGATTTCAACATTTTTAATAGTTAACAATGAATTTTCACCACCACTAATCCCTTTATCACCGGCAGCATAGATATCACATGAATTTATGGTTACTTTACTTCCTGAAAAATCAATGGCATCGTTACCAACATCACGAAAACTACTGTTAATAATTGAGCCCTCACTGAAGTCAGAATCGAACGCGTCGGCAAAAATATTATCGAATGTGCAATTCGACATATCGAATCTTGATTTGATAATATTTAAAGCATCTTCACACCGGTTATTGGTGAAATGAACACCTGTCATTTCCACATCTGACTCGTAAAAATTCACTGCCCCGGTTAGTTTCCACCCATTTAAATCCAACGTATTCAACTGATCAAATGTAACATTCTTAAGTACATTTTTCTGTTTGGTTTGCAATATGGTAAAACCTTTGGCAGAACCATCAGAAGACTTAACAACCACCCTGTTGTTTATGCTCCCTAAAGCATTTATCGGGGAATATGATATAAAAGCCGCCCCATTCAATATATCAACTATTGCCCCGGGTTTAAAAATAAGCTGGTAACCTTCCGGGACAATAATCGGTGAAGTAATCTTATGGTAGCCTTTGTTGAATACAATGTTTTTACCATTTATCACCCCCAACTTTGATAGTTGGTCAAAACCGTATCTTCTATTTTGTATTGTTTTAATTTCACCATCAGGTTTGGGCCACGGATTAACCGTTACCTGATATTCATATACCTTATCTTCATTCACTACAAACTTCAATCGGGTTATTTCATTATGCATTTTAACAGGCACAGGAATATACGTTTCATCAAGTGGTTTAACATAAACATTATTTTTTACCAAGGTATACAAGGTATCTTTATAATAACCTGATATCCCGATCGGTTTATTTAAATAATTACATACAGTTAATTTGTAACCTTCGTTCGCAGTTTTCGAAATATATACTTTTACAAGGTATTCGGGTATGTCTTTATCAAATTCATAGTTATGTTTTGTTTCCGGCTTATATTCTATAATATCCCCCTGCAAGGTATCATGTATAAAAGCTTTGTATTGGTCAAAGTTATTTAAAATACGTATGGCCCTTGTCTTATAATAATCATCGGGTTTATAAAAAGGGAATTCAACCTTTAGTTTCGCTAATTCGGCCTTTTCATCATTCAATACCGAAGCCATAATATCATCAATATTTTCAGCATAATACGTTAGGTAACCCAGGTATTTATTCACAAATTCGTTGTCTTTAAACAGGCTTATTGTACCCTTTGTATAAATTGTATGGTCATCTTTATTAAACATATATTTTCCTAAATAAACATCTTCAACACTTGCCCCGCCACTATAATTATCGAACGAGATAGGTTCAAGTTTCATGATTACCGGATTAAAATACAGACGCATGTTGTGCCAGTGAACGCCGTGGTAACCGGCCATGATATCCACAATAGCCAAATATTTTGCCAATTTATTTAATTCAAAAATAGCTGAGGCAGGTTTCAGGTTATTTCTAAATTGATACATAAGGTTTTGACCAATTAAAAACTGGTTGTACAATGCATCACTTTTTGCAGTCTTGTTTTCCTGAAAAGGTTCAATAACCGATGACTCGTAATATGGAATATTTGATGATATTTTTTCATCATAACGCAGCATGCTATTAAAAAACATGGCATCCTCATTTGATTTAATAATTACCCCTTCCCTTCGTTTTAATGACTCAACCAATTCCTTTCTAAAATGTTCTTCATAGGCATATAAACCAAGGTTTTTCCCATTTAAATATACAGGGACTAATCCATACCGGGTAGCTAAAATATCGTTTGACCTGCACAAATCATGGATAATCTTTTCATCCAAATACCCCCTGGCTTTAGGATGATGAATAGAAAAGGTATTCATTCCGTTCCAACTGTATTTTTTCTTTAGTTTTATCCGGAACGACCATTTCTCGCCCTCCAGGTGGGCAAAAAAGTCTCCTTTAAACCGTATTTTACCTTTCAGTGTATCCTGGTTATAAATTATTTTTGCCTTTACATAACTATTTTCCCGGGTTTCAATAAACCGTAATTGGTAAGCTTTTAACCTAAGGTTTCTCAAGTGGGCCAAATCGTTTGTATCAATATAGATTTGTAAAGCAGGAACATCAAACTGAGGAAATACCTGTCCCGGACTTTTTTCAACCCTGAAATCGTCAATATAGACTGTCCCACCTTCCCTGTTCCACACGTAAAGCTTTAATTTTTTAAAATCTATTTGAGGCGGCAGGTAAAATTTTAATTCCATTAAACTCCATTCATTGCTATCGGCTATAACATGATTTGAAGCCCTGTAAAATTCATTTTCTATACCATCGGCCACCAAAGAAATTTTGCTGGCATCACCATAGCACCATGCAGTAACCCTGAAAAATTCATCAGGAAACAAATCAGAATAGGTGAACGAAAAACCGTATGTATTTTTCTTTGATAATTTTAATGATTTTTTTCCCGAAAAAGATTTTTCCTGCGTAATAAATTTCCCTCCAAAAAGTCTATACTTACCATCGGAACTTGAGATTAAGCCTTCGGATACTGTTTCAGCATCTACGTATATGGTTTCTTTTGTTTTATGAATATTTTCAGTTGACTTTTCGGAACAACCAATAATCAGCACCAAACAAAAAAGGAAATAGAAAACCCTCATAAAAATTACCTTAAATTATTGTTAATTTATTATCAAGCGGCAAATTTAATTATTCTACCCGGTAAATTACAATGGAAGGAATTAAAAATGAAGCTAAGGCATTGTTTGAAATTTGTATACATTGTTGCGAACATACCTGTTTAATCATTACATTTACCACGATATTGTTATCTATATTATTTACAATATGTAACCTACAAACATGTATAACCAATCCATTTGAAATGAAACACCTGAAAACTTTGTTACTATTTTTCCCGGTAACCCTATTTAGCCAGGGATACACGTATATACCCTTTCCCAAAAACAATGCAATCTGGAAGGGGGAAGTTACTTTTCTTACCCAGGGAATTGAAAGATACGATGTTTATTACTATCTCTCGGGTGATACATTAATACGAAATAAGCAATACAAGAAATTGCATATTTATTATCCGTCATCACGATATTATTCCTATGATTCCCTGGAATACTTGGGTGGTATACGCGAAGCTTCCAGGAAAATTTATTATTTGGGAAGGGTCCCGTTTGAAGATTTAGAATGTAGTGATGATATAACAGATACAAGCGAAATATTGTTATACGATTTTAACGTAAAACTGGACGATACCCTTGAAATTAACGGGCATTGCCGCGACGAAGTGGTTTCAAAAATGGATATTTCAGATTTATATAACCGACCCAGAAAATCGTATGAACTAACGCGGAATAACTCAGATATCTGGATAGAAGGCATAGGCAGTTACAATGATCTGTTTTTCCCGATTTATGCTGAGTTTGAAGTTACCTTTGAATTACAATGCTTTAAAGAAAATGTAACCAATTTTAATTTAATTAACTGTACTTCTTCAATACCCGGTAAAAATAAATATGATAATAGGTTAGATATTACCTTCTACAAAGATCATTTTTTAATTACGAATGAACATATTAACGACGAACAAATTACATTACAAATAACTGATATGCAAGGCAGGGTACTGGTAAAAAAGAACATGTACAATAGCAGTGGTATATCTATAAATAATAACCTGCTTATCAAAGGGGTAAATATTATAACATTACAATCAAAACATGGTGTTTATACCGGAAAAATTTTAAATCTATAAAATCATGGGCAAGAAAATAAATTTGCCCCGTATTTGATTGAGGCTTACAATATAATTGGAGAAAAGGTATTTGCAACAACACCCGATCAAAACAAACTGATATTAAACAGGTCACATTTTGCTAAAATGGGTTTTTATATGATTAATCTTAAATCAGAAAATGATAATATTACAATACCATTGATTGTAAAATAAACCTGTTATCTTTTTATACTGGTTCTTAACAGGTTTGTTAAAGCAAAGATGTTTAGAACCATTTATACGCGTAAGGACCAGGTTTATGTTTTTTACAACCGGAACGTAGTGGAGCTCATTGACGAAGGAAATAAACCTGAGTTCTTTCGGTATAGCAACGGCAAGCAACATAAAAAAACCAGGAAAGAGATTATTGAAACATATGTAAACACAATGATCTTCACAGGTTTAAACCTGAACTCAACCATGGATTCCCCCGCGGGCACCAAAACAGCCATAAAGGTATTATTTACCGTATATAATTTCTGCTTTGTTCCATTCACATATACGTTCCATCCGGGATAATTATTTTGTAAAAACACCAACAGTTGTTTTCCGGCTGACTTTACTTCTATTTTTGTATAATTCGGTTGATAAACCGTAAATTTGGCTGTATCTGCGGCATCTGATTTTAATCCCTCTTCCTTTAACGCAGAATAATCATCTTTACCCATAAAGATCATTGAGGATTGTAGGGAATCTATTTTTTTTATTTCCTGATATTCCTTAAAATTATATATATCAGCACTCAAATAAATTGCCTTATTCTGCAAGGTTCGCTTAAAAAGTTGGGGCAGTGAATCCCATAAATTACTATAATTGGCCAGTATAAAGGGATTGTATCCATCCCAGGCTATTTGCTTTTGAAAAATATTGAGGTTTTTCCAGTAATGTTTCTTGTTAATTCCCTTATCGCTTGTTTCCAAAACAACCTCCGTTGAAGGATCAGGAAACCCTTTGGGGAAACTACTTTCGTATTCATTAAAATAGCTGTACTTAACATTTGTGTAATATACCGTAGAAGGGCTGTTCAACCAACATGAAAAAATCATATCTACCAGTACAATAAACACAACGTATTTTGTCTTTCCCCTGATCTTTTTGAGAAATACAACCAAAACAAAAACGGAAACAAATATAACCTGTACCAGCAATTGAAAAACAATATGTTGTTGAATGGTTGGCTTGAATGGGCGATTGGAAAAATTGCTTTTAATAAAGCTACCCAGTTGCAGGTAATATTTTTCCTTTAAAATATAAACCACGACCATCATTATAAAAAGAACCAATACTGCAAAATAGGCAGGTTGTTTGTTCTTAAAATTATTTTCAACCAAATATTTAATTGAAAATCCTGTTGCCAATAAAATACCTGTAATGAAAAAATAGCGGAAAATACTTGGAAACCGGAAAAAATCCATGAACGGAACATAATTATACAAAAACCTTCGAACTACGAACCCTTCCCCAAATGAAGCAAAAAGCATAAATAAGGATGCCACTAATAAAATATAGTACCCTTTATTTTTAAATTTAATAAAAGAAAAAATAAGCAAGGGTATTGTTAATATCCCCATGTAAGCATTAATCATCGACATGTCGGAACCAAATACCTCAACGCTGTTCACAACAGTGGAAAATGGGACTATTAACGAAAGAAGCGCTTTGGGAGAAAACGGATGTTGCATGGCTGTAACAAGATCAACCCCTCCGCCCCGGGTGATATAATGGTTTGATTCAATCACAGCTGTTAAATAAGCCAGGCTAGTCAATATAATCCCAGTGAGCATAACAAGGTTCAATTTCACATACAGTTTCCATGCTCCCTTTTGCCTGATATAAACTAATAAATACCAAAGAAAAAATAATAATAAAATATATGCCGTAATAATGCTGAAAGCAGGATAACCTCCGGTTAGCAAAAGAGTAAAAGACAAAACTGTTTTCAGTGCGTACGATACATGCAGGTACTTACAGGTTTTAATAAAATTTAATAATACAAAGGGGATCCATGTACCAGCTATAATGTAGGAATAATGTTGTGCATTGCCTACAAAAAAACCTCCCAGGGCAAAGCAGATTGACACCACCAGGGCCGCCTTTTTATTTTTCAAAACAAAATTTGAAAGATTATAAAACCCTATTCCGGCCAATACAATATGAAAAACAAATTCAAACTGTTGAACTGCCAGGTTCCCTCCTGATAGTAGACCTGTTATCCATGATACAGGATACCAAACACCTCCCTGAGGATCGGCCATTATTGGATAACCACAATATTGATAAGGCATCCACAATGGGAATACACCATTTTGTAAACACTGTCCAATAAAATAACGAAACGGATAATTCTGGTCGAAAAAATCATATTTTACGTGATAAACAGCGAAAAGGACAGGATAATAAGCAACTACCACTGCCAGGGTTATTACCAGTTTATAACGAAAGTCTTTTTGGCGAAATAAAGTCAATACATTTTCCTTGATGCCACTTAATTTCATAATGTGAAAAATTATCCGGATATGGGCCTGGCATAATCATCCACATCCTTTCCGGTTATCTCTTTATTGCATAATATTATCAATCTTTCCAATACATTCCGGAATTCGCGAATATT
>JBNLCS010000777.1:0-2032 GCA_050303935.1 Bacteroidales bacterium | reverse complement strand
CTGGTTCCGGTTTTTTATCAATAGTGAAAATATCTCTCGTAAGATTATTATACATACGTTGCAACATAGGATCGTAATCCGTATGTTCTTTACTATTTCTAATGAAGTTTTCAATTCTTTTTATACCGGAAATACCCATGTTTAAAGTAATTTCCACTGCATTTGTGCTCCATGGTGTTATCATTTCTTTTCTTGGTCCGGTAAAGCTTCCCTGAATTGAATCTTTATCAATTAAAACTGCATTCCCAAATAACCATTCAAGCTTTGAGATGTCTTCATTTTTCAAATTAATATCGGTTTCAACAGCTAAATAAGCTTCCTCGTCCTTTGAAAAGAATAATACCATTGTTTTCCAGAATTTTTTGCAAAAATAGTGATTATATATGGAATAGGATTTTTTTGTTTAAAACAACTATCAAATGTTTAAAACTTAGTGAAGCTTTATAACATTGAGGCTGCTTTATTGTCCATAAAATAGATTAATTTGCCCCAGTATGGCTTAATATGAAACGCGGGAAATGTTTCTGTTATTTCAGAATTTTTTATTATTTGACTTATAACCCGGGCCTTGTTTTCACCATTTAATAAGAATATAGTTAAATCGGCATTATTTAAGGTGTTTCCGGTAATTGTTATTCTTTTTTGTCCGCTAGTAGGGTGCTTAGCAACTCTACATATATGGTCTGTGTATAAAAGTTCCATTTGATCGGGAAAAATAGAAGCTGTGTGTCCATCATCGCCTAATCCCAGAATATTAATATCCAACACAGGAAGATTGTTTTTAATGGGCAGGTTATTTTTTAATATACTTTCATATCTCGAAGCTTCTTGATCAGGGTTGTTTTCCCCAATTATGGGAAAGATATTTTCTTTAGGGATTTCAATATGGTCAAAAAGTAATCTTTTTGCTTCTCCATAGTTACTTTCGTTACTATGCCAAGGTACCATTCTTTCGTCACCCCAAAAAAAATTAACCTTCGACCATGCTATTTTATTGGAATATTCTTTTTTTAGGTGTTCAAATATTTTTTTAGGTGTATTTCCGCCTGACAAACCAATATTTATTTTTCCTTTTTTACCAATAAACTGTGTAATACTACTATAGAAAAATTCACAAAACTCATTGGTGAATTTATCGGTTTCACTAATAATTACTTCATGTTTTGACATATAATTCCAATTTACAGCTCACAATAGTTTCCATCGTTTGTGAGGTTTTTACAAGGATATCGCCATGATGTATTTAAACCTTCAATTAACCCGTCAGAATCTTTGGGGCCCCATGTTCCTGCAGGATAACCATGCATGGGTATTTTTTTATTGGTATCCCAGGCTTTTAAAACAGGATCAATAAATGCCCAAGCAGCTTCTACTGCATCTCCACGGGTAAATAAGGTGGCATCGCCATGCATGCAATCAAGTAATAAGCGTTCATAAGCATCCGGAATGTATGTTTCAACAAGGTCTTCATAGTGAAAATCCATATTTACCTGTTGCACGTTAAAACCTGCCCCGGGAACTTTTAAACCAAATTTTATTAATATACCTTCATCAGGTTGTATCCTTATTACAAGCTGGTTGTTCGTGTTAAGTCCGGAACCTGTTTGATTGAAAAGGGCATGTGGGGTATGTTTAAAATGTATAACAATTTCAGTTACCCTGGTAGGTAAACACTTACCTGTACGGATATAAAAAGGAACACCGCCCCAGCGCCAGTTATCAATATAAAATTTCATTGCAACAAAGGTTTCGGTTTTCGATTCCGGGTCAACACCCTTTTCCTGTCTGTAGCCCTTTACTTTTTCTCCTTTTATAGTTGATTCTATATACTGTCCGCGAATAACATTCTTTTTAATTTCTTCTTCTGTGAATGTTCTAAACGATTGAAAAACCTTCAGTACTTCATTTCGTATGGCATTGGCGTTAATTACGGAAGGAGGCTCCATGGCTACCATTCCGGTTAACTGTAACAAGTGGTTTTGCAGCATATCACGTAATGCACCTGAATGATCATAATAACCGCCCCTGTTTT
>JBNLCS010000776.1:0-3526 GCA_050303935.1 Bacteroidales bacterium | reverse complement strand
CTCATCAATATATGATTTCAGTAAAACAACAAATTATAAATACCTTATTTACAGCAGTTAAAATCATATATCATTTATTTTTACACTATCAGCCCTATCTAAATTTTGTTATGTAAATTATAAAATCACAATTAAAGTATTCATATATGATAAGATAATACATGTTATTTAAAGAAACATACCTGAATTAATCAATTTTTTATGAATGTATTATTAAATTTAATGGTAATTCTAACTTACGGAAAAAATAAACTCACTTTCAAAAAATATACTACAATCATATACCCTTGTTTATATGATATTTACATTATAGCAATACCCTATATTAAAACTTACATACTTTTTTACACAAACCACAAACTACATTAAATATAATATATTTATATGATAAGATAGTACCATATTACTATTTATTCATTCCATATTTTAGCAAAGTGAAAATTTCATTCAATGAAAATACACCAACCAACAAACAAATTATTAACTAAATTCTTAATTATGAAATGTAAACTCCGATTTTTTTCTGTCTTATTTTTCCTAACGATGAACATCGTTACATACGCGCAGGAAAATGAGATTTCAGGAAAAGTTGTAGATGATGCTGGGTCTCCATTACCCGGTGTAACAGTACTTATTGAAGGAACAACAACAGGTACAGTAACAGATGGTGAAGGTAAGTACTCATTATCTGTATCATCAAAAGAAGATATACTTGTATTTTCTTTTATCGGCTATAAAACCATTAAAATAGTTACAGGTGGTCAAACTATTGCTGATGTGCAAATGATTGCAGATGTTCTGCAACTGGAAGAGGTTGTAGCTGTAGGTTACGGTATCATGAGAAAAAGTGACCTGTCAGGAGCTTCAGTTTCTTTAAGTGAAAAAGACCTTAAAGGTTCCATAATAACCAACCTTGACCAGGCATTACAGGGCCGGGCAGCAGGTGTAACTTCAATAGCTACATCAGGGGCCCCGGGTTCATCAGTATCCATACGGGTACGCGGTCAGTCAACCATTAATAGTGAAGCCGAGCCCCTTTATGTAGTTGACGGTGTGATCTTACAAGGTTCGAAGACTAGGGGTGCCGACTGGGGTTTGGGTGATAAACTTGGAAATGGCGAGGTTTCAACAATTTCCCCCCTGTCTACCATAAACCCTTCAGATATTAAATCAATTGAAATACTAAAAGATGCATCTGCAACTGCTATTTACGGTGCGCAAGGCGCAAATGGGGTTGTACTCATTACTACCAAAAGAGGACAAAGCGGCGAGGCCAAATTTAGCTATGAAGGTATGGTGGGCATACAAAGTCAGGACCAGCGCCTTGATATGATGAACCTGCGTGAATTTGCTGAATACAGTAACGCGGTTGCCAAAGAAAGTAATTCACTTGACAACCGTGTGGAATTTAATGATCCCGAATTGCTTGGAAAAGGTACTAACTGGCAGGATGCAATTTTTCAACAAGCTTTAATGCATCAGCACCAGTTATCGGCCAGTGGAGGGACAAAAACAGTGAAATATTATGTTTCGGGATCATTTATGAACCAAGAGGGAACTATTATAGGTTCGGAATTTAAACGGTATTCTTTACGGGCAAATATGGACGCCAACCTGAAAACGTGGTTAAAGCTCGGATTTAATGTTAATTACTCAAAAACAGATGAACGACTTGGATTGGCAGAGGGTTCTGAAGGTATTGTAAACTTTTCTTTATTAACCCCACCGGACATTCCAATATATGATATGGATGGCGGCTATGCCAGTGTTGTACGGGAAGGATATACAAGAATAAACCCCATTGCCAAAGCAATGGACGAAGACTTGACCCTTGCCCGCGAAAAGCTTAATGGTAATATTTTTACGGACATTTCATTTTTAAAAAATATTTCGTTGCATTCCGAACTGGGCTATGACATAAATGGCTCAAAAGGTGAATACTTTTTACCTGCTGTTACTTATGGTAATTGGTCAAGAAGTATAAATGAAAACTCTATACGGAGAAATAATGGTACATTTTACCAGTTTAAAAATTACCTAACGTATACAGGTGAAATAGACAATCATAATTTTTCTTTAATGGCAGGTCAGGATGCCTGGGTCTCAGAATGGGAATTTGTAAATATTTATGCCAAGGGTTTACCGGACAATGAAGTGCACAACCCTGCCCTTGGATCCGACCCGGTTATAAATCATGGTTTTGAAAATTCATCCATGGTTTCGTTTTTTAGCCGCGCAAGCTATAATTATGCACAAAAGTATTTTGGGACTTACACTTACCGCCGGGATGCTTCTTCTAATTTTGGCCCCAAAAACCGGTGGGCAAATTTCCATTCATTTGCTGTTTCATGGAGATTCACCGAAGAAAGCTTTATGGATTTTATTGACCCGGTACTTAGTAATGGTAAATTCAGGTTTGGCTGGGGACAAACAGGCAACTCAAATATTGGAGGATACTTATGGGGCGCTTCAATAAGCAAAATGCCCACGGGCCTGGGACAAGGATACAGACAAAGCAATATAGCAAATCCTTTTATTAAATGGGAAACCCAGGAACAGCTTAACCTTGGTGTTGATCTTGGATTTTTTAATGACCGTGTTTACCTGATAGTTGACCTATACGATAAAACATCTTCGAATATGTTAATGGACCTCCAGTTACCTTCCTATATGGGAACCAGGGGTAATGAATCATCGGCTTTATCCCCTCCATTGGGTAATTATGGCGAAATTAATAATAAAGGTATCGAGGTATCTTTAAACACCCAGAATTTGAGAGGACAATTTGAATGGCTAACCAACATTCAGGTTTCTTCAAATAAAAACACGTTGGTTGCCCTGGATGGCACAGAAAATGCGCATATAGAGGGATACGGACAATGGTCGGATGTAGTAACAGTTACAAATGTTGGTGAACCATTGTATAATTTTTACGGTTACAAAATTGTGGGCGTATACACAGACCAAGAGGATATTGAAAATTCCCCTAAAACAGAAAAATATCCTACCGATGGTATATACAACAGATACAATACTGTTTGGCCAGGAGACCTCAAATTCGAAGACATCAGTGGCCCTGACGGTGTACCGGATGGTATAATAGATACATACGATAAAACAAATATAGGTTCCCCAATGCCCAAAGTTACTTTTGGCATAAGCAATACCTTCAGGTATAAAAAATTCGATCTGAATATATTTGTTAATGGTACGTATGGAAACAAACTTTTTAATTATTCTGCCATTAATTTATCCAATATGAACACGGTTTGGAACAATCAACTGGCCATTGTTAACAATCGAGCGGTTTTGGAACCCATTGATCCTGATAAAGTATATGATGGTACTGGTGGGATATATAACTGGTTTGACGATATTACGAATGTAAGGGTATCAAACCCGGATACTAAAATTCCCCGTGCTATTGCCAATGACCCAAACGATAACGACAGGATTAGTGACCGCTATATTGAGGATGGTTCTTATTTAAGAATTAAAAATATATCACTTGGATATACATTTCCTT
>JBNLCS010000775.1:0-3864 GCA_050303935.1 Bacteroidales bacterium | reverse complement strand
ACTGCCAGACATACTTCTTATCATGAAAAACAACTTAAATTTATGTTCTTAACGCGTAAATATTTTCCATGGATTGAAAAAAGAGAAAGAAAAGGAAAAAAGTTCAGTGGTTTAAGAATGTTTATTAAAAAACCTTTTCGTTACGCGATTTTGTTTATTGGAAAATTAATTTCATCAGCATGGCTTCCTAAATTCGAATTGGTACCAAAACAACAAATGGAAAAAATTAAGAACAAGTCCTCTGAAGATTGGCAAAATTGCCTGGAATATGCCAAAAGAAACAATACAGTTTAACTTAACAACGTTATGAACATTCAGAAACTGTTTGGATTTTAATCTCCATACCTCCATTCATTTAATTTATCCACAATTTTATGTCGCCAGAAAACTGAGTGCCCCCATTCAGGAATAAACCGGAATATTTTAATATCCCCACCTACAGTCATATATTTAATAATAACCAGCCTTGGAGTGATCATGGTTGGATTTTGTTTAATTTCTAAAATAGAACCTTTTTCTACATTAGTCTTTTCACCATTTCCATTTTGAAGTGTCATACCTCCCTTATCAATCCATACATCCTTTAATTGAACAAATAGGATACCGACCCAAATACTTACTACAAAATAGACCATATTCAATAGTATAAGCATTGGGATTTTAAACATCAAAATTGACATAAAAACAAAAATAATAACTGAAAAAACCGGCCAAACAGATCGATATAACCAAGTAATATTTGACGATATTTTTTTCATTATTGCATAATTTTATTTCTGATTAATCTACTTTTAGTTATCTCGTTAATAGTGCTTTTGTTCCCTGAAAATTGGATGACCTCTTTCAATAGATCTTGGTTTATAAAGGTTTACCCTGTTTTCCTTTACATGATATCTCTTGTTATTTGTTAGGAAGCATCATCTATATCTATGTATTAGCAAATATAGGTTAACCACCAATCCGTTAATAATTAATGGCAATATCATTTACTATTAGCCATTTACCGTTGGTAAGATGCCATTCGGTCATACCTTTTTGCTTTAATTTATTACCTTGATAGCGAAATATATGAAAATACGTTTGTACAGCTATGGAATCTGCAACATTTAATGACATGGTTTCAAATTCAAGCATTTCATAACCACCTTCAATTGCTGAAATTATACCATCCCGTATTTCTGGAACACTTAACCTATATGGTATATATTTTGCATCTGACCGGTATGCTGTCATAACGGAGTCTATTTTGCCTTCTTTAACCCACCTATTTATGTTATCCTGTATTTCAAGTATTGTTTTTTTTGCATCTTCTGCTTTTTGGGTTTTACTTTTGGCACTCAACGTATATATTCCTGAAAACAAGAGTATAAACATTACTGATAAAATAGTTATCTTTTTCATTTTGTTTGTTTTTAAATTAAATAAACCAATAAAAAATATGTAAAATTGCTTAAGCCAATTTGAATTCAATTCAGCATTTATACGATTGTACAAATCAAAAGAATTTTCAATATTAAGTTCCAGTGCTTCAACAATCAACTTCAACGTATATGCCCTGGGCATAACTTCTCCCGATTCTATGCGTTGCAGCGTCCGTACATTTAAATTACATAGCTCAACCAGTTCTTCCTGGGTTAAACCTTTGGCTTTTCTGTATTCTGCAATCTTTTTTCCTAATTCAGGTTGTTGGATCATTTCTTGAAACTTTTTGGCAATTTTAAATTTTAACTTAAAAACAGTTCACGTATTTTCATTGTATTTTACATGGCATGTGCACGGCATTAACCCGACATTCTTACTTTATATGGCTTTAAATTAGTCTACGTAAGAAAATGCCAATCTCTTCGTTATGCATTTAGGTTTTCTTGCTTTTTCAGGATTTAATTATTATTTCTCATCGCAGTTCAATTTTATATTCTTTTTTATTGATTCTTGGATATCCAATTGATAATTTATAAGCTTTTCGTAATAATCCAATAACCATCTATTCATCCTATATCTTTGTTTCACAAGAGCAAGATATTCCCTGTCTTTTATTAAACTATTTAAATTATTTGGGTAGGCTTCTTCATATCTAAACCCAATAAAATGTTTTGAATAATACTTTCTTAGATCTTCTTCTATAAAATTATATCTCATTTCCTGTTGTCTCAATAATGGTATTTTATCATCATGATATAAAAGTATGTTATTTTTCAATTCTCTATCTACAATTAAATCTATCTTAGAATACTTTATTTCTTCAATTTTGCTTCTGCTCCTCTGGCCAAAATATATATAATTCCCTATTGTCCCAAACTTATCGTATAGCGAATCAATTTCAGTTAGTTTGTTGCTTTCAATTCCTTTAATTATGCTCAATATTTTAGGGTTCCATTTTTTATACGCATTAATGTTATTTTTCACATCATTAATATCACGTTCTATAGCAAAAAGAAGTTCATTTAAATAAACACATCTTGATTTGCTATTCTCTTTTTTCATTACAAACTGATTAATGATAACAGCCAAAAGAATTCCAACAGTGATCAAAAAAATCTCACCAATAGCATACTTTAAATAATTAATTACTTTATTATCCTTATTAATTATAATTTTAAATGCTTTGAAAAAAGATATTATTTTCATGGTTATGTCGTTATTAAATCCAAAAATTAAATCTCTTTTTGCATTATTCAAAACATTTGATAAATTTATTATTCTTTGATTTATTGAAAATCAATAAGATTGAATAAATAGATATGAAAAAATGACCAACAAATACCATTTTGAGATGACATAATAACCTTTCTTCGAAGTACCTTCACAGAAAAGCTTCACTACTATACCATTTACAAATTACTTTCAAATAATTATTTTCAGCATAACGGGATTATTAAAAGCCAAAAAGGTAAACGTTACTAAACATTTTTATAAAATTCATCTTTTATCATGTTATTTTAGAAAGTTATAGTAATGAAAATATTATCTAATTATTAGATTAATTATGAAAATACTTATTAAGGGATTTCCAGCAAATTTTATTTTTCAATTCTTTTTTAATTCAATAAATAATGAATAATAAAATTTGTCGGCATTGACCATACTTTTAATATAAAAGCCGGTTTCTGAAACAATTGCCTGGAATTCATTCCATTTTACAGCATCTGAAAAAGTATCTACGCTCTCATTCCACAATGTGTTAGCATACAAAACTTTGTCGCTATAGTACATTTCTATTTTCCTGGATATAGAATAATCATGTTGCTTTTTGGCAAGTTTTTTTTTCAACTGTTCAATTCCTGAAAAATACTGACAGATTATAATAGACCCCTTATCGGTAAGCATTTCTTTTGCCTTCTGAAATAATTCGTACTTTTCCTGTAAACTGAAATAAAAAAGTACATAATTCATTAATAGTACATCATATTTTTTATTTACACGGTATCCAAAAAAATTTTCATTGATAATTTCAACATTCTCAGCATCGTTAAACTTCTCCTTTGTATGTACATATACCACAGGGTTTAACTCGATTCCGGTTATTAAAGAGGCCGGATAGTTATCATGTATTACTTTAATATAATTACCATAGCCACAACCAAGGTCAAATACATGAACCTTCCTGTTATCCCTGATTATTTTTTGGAAGTAGTTAAGAAAAGTAAATTTTGTGTAATTTTTAAATGCATTTTGCCCCGATTCGGTATAATAGTCTTCACTGAAAGGGCTCTTTATTTTTTGAGGTATTTTTAGATATATAAGGTTGAATAAAGTTTCGCACAGCCTGACTTCGTAATCCAGTTTTCTTTCGGTTATTAATAATTCCCAACGATTTTTATTCCTACCAATATATTTTGACGTGTAATCAGGATTTTTATATTT
>JBNLCS010000774.1:0-4217 GCA_050303935.1 Bacteroidales bacterium | reverse complement strand
AGGACATCCCTTGTAAAATAATCACCAAACAAACTGAAATAAAACCTGTAAAAAATGAGGCCTATTTTATACTCCGACAGAATGATTTATCGCAGTTATTGCTTGAATGCAAAAAAAAATCATTTCAACCCGGACATGATCTTGGCATACTCACGTTTAACGACTCTCCATTATACGCTTTCATATATGATGGGATTACCGTAATATCAACAGATTTTGAAGAAATGGGGCGTAAAACGGCTGAGGCAATAAAAAACAAAATAATAGCAAAAGTAATTATACCAACTAAAGTAATTCAAAGAGAATCCCTTTAACTAGAAATTTTAATACAACAATGAATACAAATTATCCCAAAATAGGAATACGCCCAACGATTGATGGAAGAGAAGGCGGAGTTAGAGAATCATTGGAAGACCAGGTAATCAACATGGCAAAAAATGCTGCAAATTTCCTGAGTGATAATTTAAAATATCCTGACGGGAAACCCGTGGAGTGTGTTATTGCAGACCGGTGTATTGGTGGCGTAGCTGAGGCAGCCCTGGCAGCCGAAAAATTTGCACGTGAGGGTGTTGGGTTATCACTTACCGTAACCCCTTGTTGGTGTTACGGTAGCGAAACCATGGATATGGACCCTCTTATACCAAAAGCAGTGTGGGGTTTTAATGGTACTGAAAGGCCTGGGGCAGTCTATTTAGCAGCAGTTCTAGCCGGTCACAACCAAAAAGGGCTACCGGCGTTTGGAATATATGGCAAAGACGTACAAGACGCAGGAGATAGTTACATACCTCAAGATGTAAAAGAAAAACTAATACGTTTTGCTAAAACAGGCCTTGCCGTAGCCATCATGAAAGGAAAATCATACCTTTCCATGGGAGCAGTATCAATGGGAATAGCAGGTTCTATTGTTCAGGAATATTTCTTTCAGGAATATTTGGGTATGCGCAATGAATATATTGATATGACCGAGTTCCTGAGAAGGATAGACCAGGGGATTTATGATAAAACCGAATACGGAAGGGCTCTGAAATGGGTAAAAGCAAATTGTAAAGAAGGAAAAGATTACAACACACCCAAAAGAAACAAAGCCGAGAAAGAAGCAGAATGGGAAAAAGTTACCAAAATGGCAATAATAGCTCGTGACCTGATGACAGGTAACCCTGAGTTACAAAAACTTGGCTTTGGTGAGGAAGCATTGGGACACAACGCAATTCTGGCTGGGTTTCAAGGCCAGCGTCAGTGGACCGACTACCAGCCAAATGGTGACTTTCTTGAAGCAATTCTATGCTCATCTTTTGACTGGAATGGGAAAAGAATGCCCCATTTGGTTGCAACAGAAAATGACGCCTTAAACGGCGTAGCAATGCTTTTTGGCTATCTATTAACGAATACAGCCCAGATGTTTTCAGACATAAGGACCTATTGGAGCCCTGAAGCTATAAAACGTGTTAGTGGAAAAGTATTAAGCGGAGATGCCGCAAATGGTATCATACACTTAATTAACTCAGGTGCATCAGCCCTCGATTTTTCAGGAGAACAATCAGTAAATGGTAAACCTGCTGTTAAGCCCTATTGGGAAATTACAGATGATGAGGTTCAAAGATGCTTGAGTGCAACACAATGGTGCCCGGCTATAACCGAATATTTCAGGGGTGGAGGTTTTTCATCCATGTTCTATACTAAAGGAGGCATGCCAATTACCATTTCGCGAATTAATATTATTAAAGGTATTGGTCCGATATTGCAATTGGCCGAAGGGCACACCGTTGATTTGCCTAACGATGTAAATGAGATACTTACTGAACGTACCAACCCTACCTGGCCAACCACCTGGTTTACTCCGCGCTTGACTGGTAAGGGCAACTTTAAAGATGTATATTCTGTAATGGCCAACTGGGGGGCAAACCATTGTGCCTCGAGCTACGGACATATCGGAGCCGATTTAATCGCGCTGGCATCACAATTGCGTATACCTGTTTCAATGCATAACATTGATGAAGAAAAAATTTTCAGGCCAAGCGCCTGGTCTGCTCTTGGAATGGAAAAAGAAGGAAGTGATTACAGGGCTTGTGCAATGTATGGGCCACTTTATAAATAACAGTTTATTAAATATGAAGAAAACTGTCCTGGTCCTTGATTGTGGCGCTACAAATGTCCGTACCATTGCTGTGGATGAAACCGGTGAATTGGTTGCTTCTGCTTCAAAACCAAATAATACAAAACCTGATCCATTCCATAAAAATGGTTTAATATGGGATATTGAAGAAATATGGGGCAAATTTAAGGAAACAACGAGACAAGTAATTGCCAACATTGACCCTGTAAATATTTCAGGTGTAACGGTAACTACATTTGGTGTAGACTGCGCCCCAGTGGACAAGAACGGTAAAATTCTTTACCCTGTGATCTCGTGGGCATGCCAGCGAACAGCTTCCATAATGGAAAATATTGATAAATATATTCCTTTAAACAAATTATATCAACTTAATGGTGTCAACAAATTCAGCTTTAATTCCATAAATAAGTTGATTTGGTTTAAGGAACAAAAAAAAGATATTCTGGAGAAGACCCATCAGTTTGTTTTTATTTCGGCCCTTTTACTTCAAAAACTCTCAGGAGAATTAATTTCAGAACGTACCATGGCCGGAACATCCATGCTAACAGATATAAAAAGTCAGGACTTTTCTGAAGAGATCCTGAAGGCCATTGGTTACAATAAAGGTATCTTCCCTCCCATTGCTGAAGCTGGGCAAATAATTGGGAAAACAACTGAAAAAGTACAAAAAGAAACAAGTATTCCAACAGGTATTCCCGTAATGGCATCCGGACATGATACTCAATTTGCCATATTTGGTGCCGGTGGCAATAAAAACCAACCGGTATTAAGTTCTGGTACATGGGAAATATTAATGGTTCGAACCCCAAACATAAATCCAGATAAAACAATGTTTAAAGCCGGAGTGACCACTGAACTAGACCCAATAAAAGGATTATATACTCCCGGGATACAATGGTTAGGAAGCGGGATTCTGGAATGGGTAAAAAAAATGTTTTATGCTGCTGAAGTGGCTCGTTTAAAACCTGATGACGTATATGAAAAAATGATAGCAGATGCAGAAATACTAACTTCGTCTAATATTAAGGTAAACCAGGATTTTTTAAATAATAAAGGGGGTGTTACCGGTTTAGGACTCGACACCAAACGTGAAGAAATTTATTTGGCAGCTATACAATCATTAGCCATTAAAACCAAATTAAGCCTCAATTTATTAGAAAAAAACTGTGGCTTTGAAACGAAAGCGATAATCTGTGTTGGCGGTGGTTCAAAAAACAGGTTATGGAACAAGGAAAGAATGAAAGCATTGGGTGTACCTTTACTATTAACTCAGAAAAAAGAGACAACAGTTTTGGGAGCTGCCTTATTTGCCCTGGCCGGGGCCGGATTGTATAAAGATGCTGAGGAAGCGAGAAAAGTAGTGGATTACAGCTATGAAGAAATAAGCTAAACAAGTAAACATTTTTAGATAAAGACCTATTCAACAAGAAGGTTAGAAATTTTTTTCCAAGTGCAGAACATTAATACCCGGATAATCAATGAAATTAAACCCCAGAAAAATTATATTATCTAAAAAGTGTTAATAATTCACTCGTAAAAACTTGACTTAAAGTATTGTTTTTCAATTAAATAATATCTAATGTTTTCGTTTTGTATTTCTATTACCATGTAACCATAATGTTGAATCATGACTTTTTTGTGGACACAAGTGCATGAGGGTTTCATCTGTTAATTCATTATACAATTAAATTCGATTGTAAAGATCATTAATCTGGCTTTCCATCTTATCAATTTTAGTAAAATCACCTTGATTTAATTTCGGTTGATGTTCTATATGAACTGCGAAAGGTAATAGGAATTCTATTTCCTTATTCAAAAAAGCTATGGGGGCAGCCTTTACAGGGAAAAAAATAAATCCCTTTGTACCCATACGTTTGATTTCACCGAGATATAATGATTTTCCGGACTTTATCAACCAGTTTAAGCCTGAAACATCGGTTGATGTATCAGGTAAATATTCAATGTCAATAATAATGATGTCACTATTCTTTACTTCCAACGGGCAATGTTTAAAATTAATAACATCTATCATCACTGCTAGATGCATATGTTTTTTTAATCCAGGTATAGTTATATTATTTTCGGCAATATTTACTATCTTTTC
>JBNLCS010000773.1:0-5164 GCA_050303935.1 Bacteroidales bacterium | reverse complement strand
TTCTTTGTTAAGATAACTAATTTTATCTATAAACGTTCGATTTTTAAAGTAATATTTATGTCTTCGTCAATATCAATTGTTTTAGCCATACCTGAATTAACGTGCTCTACCATCTTAATGGTAGCGGCTAAAGTCTGACTGGCAATGTAGTCTTTGTGTTTTTCTATTGATCCTACAATATCAGGATTGTTTTGAATGGTTATGTTTATTTTGTCGGTTACCTCAAAGCCACTCTCTTTTCTGATGTTTTGAATGCGGTTAACCAGTTCCCTGGCCATGCCTTCATTTTTCAGTTCTTCTGTAACATTAATATCCAAAGCCACTGTAACATTGCCTTCATTAGTAACAAGCCACCCGGGAATATCCTCCGATATAATTTCAACATCATCAAGTGATAAGTTTACTTCATCCTGATCAATTTGAATTGTATAATAACCATTTTTTTCAAATTTTATTATATCGTCCTGGCCCATTCCGTTTATTTCTGCTGCAACCTGTTTCATGCTTTTACCGAATCTTGGCCCCAAGGTTTTAAAATTCGGCTTAATTTTTTTTATCAGTATACCACTGGCGTCATCAATATATTCCAGTTCTTTAACATTTACCTCAGAAAGAATAAGCTCTTTAACAGCTTCTATCTTCTTATCCAGTCCTTTTTCAGATACTGGCACCATGACCCTACTTAACGGTTGTCTGACTTTAATGTTCACTTTTCTTCTAAGTGCAAGTACCATGGATGAAATGCGCTGTGCCAGTTCCATTCTTTCCTCAAGTGCTTTATCAATCAATTTTTCTTCCGTTTCCGGGAATAATTGCAAATGAACTGAGTTTTCCCTGTTAGCCATTTGATTGATATGAAGATCGCAGTATAATTTGTCAGCATAAAAAGGCATTATGGGTGAAGAAATAATTGCAATAGTACGTAAACAGGTATGCAATGTTTGATAAGCTGCCATTTTATCATCATCAAATTCACCTCCCCAATATCTTTTTCTGTTAAGGCGAACATACCAATTGCTCAAATTTTCAGTCACAAAATCCTGTATAGCCCTTCCAGTCCTGGTCGGTTCATAATTCTGGTAATGTTCTTTTACTTCTTTTACCAATGTGTTTAGCAATGATAATATCCACCTGTCAATTTCAGGACGTTTTTCAAATGGAACTTCTTTTTCATTTCCTGTGAAACCATCAACATTGGCATAAAGAGCAAAAAATGAATAGGTATTGTAAAGTGTTCCAAAGAATTTACGTTTTACCTCATCTACACCTGAAACATCAAATTTCAAGTTGTCCCAGGGTTGTGCATTGGTAATCATATACCATCGTAAAGGATCACTTCCATACTTCTCAATTGTCTCAAATGGGTCTACGGCATTGCCAAGACGTTTCGACATTTTATTTCCATTTTTGTCGAGTACTAATCCATTTGAAATAATATTTTTAAATGCAACCGAATCAAAAACCATTGAAGCAATGGCATGCAATGTAAAAAACCATCCCCGGGTTTGGTCAACACCCTCAGCAATAAAATCTGCCGGAAATAAATTATCAAAAATTTCTTTATTTTCAAAAGGATAGTGGCGTTGGGCATATGGCATGGCACCGGAATCAAACCACACGTCTATCAAATCACTTTCGCGATACATTGGCTTGCCTTTTTCTGAAACAAGCACCACTTCATCAACAAACGGACGATGAAGGTCAAATTGGGCATAATTATCCTCAGAGTTATCATTCTCTATAAATGCGGATAATGGATTTTCCTTCATAACCCCGGCTTTTACCGCATTTTCAATTTCTGCTTTCAACTCGGCAACTGATCCAATACATTTTTGTTCTGTTTTATCTTGTGTCATCCAAATTGGAAGTGGGGTCCCCCAGTATCTTGACCTGGAAAGGTTCCAGTCAACAAGGTTCTCTAGCCATTTTCCAAACCTTCCTGTTCCTGTGGATTCCGGTTTCCAATTGATTGTATTATTTAACTCTATCATCCGTTCCCGAATGGCAGTGGTTTTGATAAACCATGAATCCAACGGATAATACAACACCGGTTTGTCAGTACGCCAACAATGCGGATAATTATGTACATGCTTCTCTATTTTGAACACTTTGTTCTCCTTTTTTAGCATTACAGCTATATCAACATCTATTGTATTCGCATTTTCATCAATGTTTTCATCATATTCATTTTTAACGAACCTGCCAGCAAATTCGGAATAAGTATCCGTATTAACCTGATTGCTTATGAAGTCATTATCCAGGTCTTCAATTCTGTAAAACCGGCCCTTTTTATCAACTAATGGATTATCATTACCCTCTTTGTCCCTGACCAAAATTGCCGGAACATAGTTTTGTTTGGCCACCCGGTAGTCATCGGCACCAAACGTAGGGGCAATATGTACAATACCTGTTCCATCTTCGGTTGTAACAAAGTCCCCTATCACTACTTTAAATGCCCCTTCACCAGGTTTAACCCAATTTATAAGCTGTTCATAATGAATGCCTGCCAATTCTTCCCCTTTATATTCTGCAATGGTTTTAAAAGGAATGTCTTTTGCTCCAGGTATATATTCTTCAACTTTAATATGTTCGTTTTTCTTGTTAAAATGTGAATAAAACAAATCTTTGGCAAGAATAACTGTAATTGCCTCTGAATTATATGGATTAAACGTCCTGACTTTTACATATGTAATATTCTTACCAACGGCCAGCGCAGTGTTAGATGGCAGGGTCCATGGTGTGGTAGTCCAAGCAAGGAAAAAAACTTCACAATCATTGCCATCAAATAAAAACCCTGACTTTTCATTTCGTATTACCTTAAATTGGGCAATAGCCGTAGTATCTTTTACATCACGATAACAACCTGGCTGGTTAAGTTCATGTGAGCTCAAACCGGTACCGGCAGCTGGAGAATATGGTTGAATCGTATAACCTTTGTAAAGCAATCCTTTTTCATACAAAACCTTTAATAAATACCATAAAGTTTCAATATAACGGTTATCATATGTAATATAAGGATCATCCATATTCACCCAATACCCCATAAGATGGGTTAGCTCTTCCCACTCTTTGGTAAACTGCATTACAGCCGAACGACATTTGCTATTGTATTCTGCCACAGATATTTTTTTGCCAATATCTTCTTTTGTTATACCCAGGGATGTTTCAACCTGCAATTCAACGGGTAACCCATGTGTATCCCATCCGGCCTTACGATTCACACGATAACCTTCAAGCGATTTAAAACGGCAAATAATATCTTTTATAGTACGTGAAATAACATGATGAATTCCAGGCTTTCCATTGGCAGAAGGTGGCCCTTCATAAAAAACAAAAGGTTTATTGGCATTACGTGAAGAAATGCTTTTCTCAAAGGTTTTTTCCTTGGTCCATTTTTCTTTAATCTCCTTATTGACCGCACTCAGATCAAGCGATTTATATTCAGGAAATTTCATATCTGTTATTCCTTTTTAGCTGTTTTAAAAATTTCACAAAGATAGATAAATAATGATAAATTCAAAGGCTATTGTTTGATATAAAACAGATAGAAAAGAGTATACTATTGATTGTAAAACATTCCTCTATATCAATTTTTTATATCAACAATAGCTAGTCGTATTTATTGATTGTTCAGTAATAAATCTAATCAGTTATAAAACACAATTACACGATAGGGCAAAAAAAAAATGTAATTACTAAAAAATTAGGTATTTTATTTACTTTTGTTGCGCATCAAAATTTTGTTTTACTTTCAATATGCAGAAAACACTTAAAATATTTTCGTTTGTAATAATTGCATTATTTATCCTTTCATTATTTGGCTGGATGTCCCACCATATAACGAAAGAAGATAAGAAATTCGGATTCTTGACAAGTACTATAAAATTTATGTATTCTTTTCCTGATCTTTTTTCCCAATCAGTTGAAGAAGTTAAAACCCTTCCAAAAACGTTTGTGCCTACACCTAATAATTTTACATCAATAAACAAACTTGAATCTGACATGCTTGCCTTATATTCATATTCTGATACAGGAGATTCAAGGTCAATAGTATTGTTGAACTTAAAAAATGATTCAATAGAATATCAATGGGCCATCAAAAACCCCTATAAAGAACACGACAGAATTTTTAATCCATTACTGCTTCCCAATAAATCGTTGGTTTATTCGTTTGATTGTTTACCGGGTTTAAGAAGAATTGATTCGCTATCGAATGTAATTTGGAAACAAGATAGTATTCGCCCGCACCACTCAATGAACTTTGATATAAACGGGGATATATGGATATGCTCCCATGCTCCTGTTTACTATGCTACCGGAATGTATAAACTAAATGGCAGGAGCGTTTTCTATGTGGATAATTACATTACGAAAATAGATGCTGAAACTGGCCACATTTTATATCATAAATCAGTAACTGAAATTTTAAAAGAAAACAATCTTTCAAGTTATATATTAAAATCAAACAGGATTTTGGACCCACTTCACATAAATGATGTGGAAGCGGCACCTAAAACCACCCCATATTACAAAAAAGATGATTTATTTATAAGTTCCAGAAACCTTTCACTTGTTATCCATTTCAGGCCCTCGACAAACAAGGTGATTAATATAATTGAAGGACCGTTTATCAGTCAGCATGATGTTGATTTTCTGGATGATAATACCCTGATAGTTTTTAACAATAACTTTTATACTTTATGGTCAACAGAATCTGAAAAACCACCAAAAGATTCAATACATCTTGAAATTGCAGGTGATTTCTACTCAAACATAGTTAGTTACAATTTTAAACAAGGTACCTTTTCGTATATCGGGGATTCGGTTTTTAGAGCAAATAAAATTTTCACCCCTACTGAAGGACTTGTACAATTTATCGATCCAGCTACTTATTTTGTAGAAGAACAAAATTCCGGGTTGATCTGGATTATTAAAGATGATAATATTATCTATAAGAATGTGCTAAAATCGCAGCATGAGAGGTACCATCATTTACCAAACTGGACAAGAATAATTACAAAATTATGAATAATTTATTATATATAGGGCCCGGGCTTGGTGTCGGGACAATAATTTTAATATTTGTTATCGGAGGAATTGTATTATTTGCATTTGTCTATATTCTCTGGCTGAAAATTAAGAGATTATTTAAGAGAAATAAGTA
>JBNLCS010000772.1:0-2967 GCA_050303935.1 Bacteroidales bacterium | reverse complement strand
AAACTCTGTTTCCTTGTTCATTGTATAGGTATTCTTTTCGGGAAACCTCATCTTTTTCATTCCATTCTTTTTTATTGATATCAAAACCAAATACAGTTTCTTGAATAAGCCGGTTGTCAGTATCGTACCCATACCGGACTTTTTTGTTCACAGTAGTAAGGCTATCATGGAAGTTTATCATTTCAATAAGTAAATTTGCACTATCATATTTATAATAATCTGAATATTGGAATGTAGTCCCATCAGCCTCATACGTTGTAGTTACCTGAGCTTTTTGGCCGTTTGAATTATATATATAATTGGTATGGATATTTTTAATGGATGCTAAACAATCTATTGAAGAACTTTTTTCTTCAACAAGTTTATCTCCCAAATATTTGTAAGTTATTCGTTGGCAATCATTGTTCTCATCAAAACCTTCTTTGCCATATATGTATTTCTTCTTTTCAACCAACTGACCTTTTACATTGTATTTATACACAGTTTTTATATTTACTGGTCCTTCTCCTTTTTCACCCGCGTAATCCTGGCCAATTTTTTCGAGCTTTATTGATGTTGTTACTTTTAAAGTTTCAACCAGTTTTCCGTCCTTATCATATTTGTATGTTGTGGTTTCTTTATCCTTTCTATCAGGAAGAATCACCAGCTCATATAGATATTCCGTTTGTCCCGCCTCATTAAACCGCTTATCAACCATGAGCCGCCCTTCCGGGTTCACGGTATCTTCACGTTGGTAATAGTAGGACTTCAAGCTTTTAACCTTTAATTTTTTTACGAACTCGTCACTATTACGGGTACTGAGTTGACCATATGTAGTTATGGTAAAAATCAATGATGCAATTAAAAATATTGATCTGTGTTTCATAATTTCAGGTTTTTTAACGTTTTTCTTCTATAAAAGATTTTATCTACTAAATTAATTTGTTTTTCAAGGTTCTGCCATGTATCACAAAAGATGCTGTTGATGTAATACCTGGTAGTTGTCCAGATTGAACATAAATATTCAAAATTCCAACATCATTGATCACATATGCCCTTAAAATCATACATTTAATATCTCTCAAGACTAACGTTCATTAAATATTTTTAGTACAAAATATAACCCCTTAAAGGTGACCTTAATTTACAAAATTTTTATCAGAACTTATTGAAGTATTAAGTTTCAGGACACTTCATGAAAAACAAATGTTATACGCACAACTAATAAGAATGATATTTCAGGGGAGGTACAGATTAATTAACATATTTTATGATTTATTTTTTGCATATGTATGTTGTCGTTACTATACTTACAATCTCAAAATCAATACAAATTTTTAAAATCAATAAAAGATGAGCAAACAAAACTTTGAAGAAAAGCTGGAAGAAATCCAGAAGATAAAGAACGTTCTTACCCCTCGTATTCCGGTAGCCATATACGTGCAAGAAGCAGAAGACCTGTACGAATGGGCCATGCCTGACCGGAAAGCGCTAAAAGAAGCCGGTTTGGATATTTCGTTGCTGGACGACCTCCAGAAAAGGGCAGGTGCCCTGCGTTATTCGCAAAGTGTATGGCAAAAAGAATTCAATACGTATGAAGAAGCACAAAAGGAATGGAATGAAAAGTCGCCCCGTGCATTCGATCTTCATGATGTGTTAATTCATGAATTTTTACATGCATATCATGACTATCCCGACTTGTTATCGAAAGTAAGGTCTATTGCTGAAGGATGGGGTAACGCAGATATGCTTCAGGATTTAAGTGACCTGGCAGTGCTGGGAAAGGCTAATCCCAAACCCTTTGAAAAAAGCCATCTTGATCCCGCCCTGCTTGATGAAGCTGAAGCACTGAGCGCAGAACTATCAGAAACACTTGCCAAAGCAAACGGTTTACGGGAATCTGACAACAATTTTAAAATTATACGTGATAAAGCATATACTTTTTTAAAAATAGCTGTAGATGAAATACGCAGAAATGGCCAGTACAAATTCTGGCGTACCCCGGAACGTAAAAAAGGATATGTCAGTAAATACAGAAAAAATAAAAGGGACAAGGGTGATAACAACGAGGGGAACGTTGACTGAGATAATTGATTATCACCTGTAATTTCTGATTATAAAAGCCCTTTTATTCAATTAAAATGCTGAATAAAAGGGTTTTTAACTTGCTTTTGTTTTCTTTACAATATTTCAACATTCCAATATTCCTACAGATTAATAAAATATAGCCAATTAAACATACCCACGCACTATTGACGTGGATTCTAAATATCAGTAAACAGGTGCGGAAGGGTTATACAACCTGTTGTATTCAGAAAAAACATGGAAAGGTCCGGAAAAAAGCTGGAAGAAGGGCTAAAAATAATGGAAGAATGCGAAAAACAGGTTGGAAGAACGGCTTTTTTCATTGGAAGAAAGACTTATATAGCGCTGTTGTGTGTAGTTTATATTTGATAATCTGTCAATTAGTTATTTGTTGTTTTTGGAAAATTATCTTAAAGTCCTTGAATTTAATAATTATTGCAACTACTAATAATATCCATCCAATTGAAGTCATTAGAGAAGAAAGATTAGTAAAAAATCGGAATATCACACTGATGTTTAAATAATCCAGATACATATATTTGCTGTTATCATTTGATAAAATTAATCTATCAATGTAATTTCCTATCCAACCGAAAACAATTAAAGTTATTGAATATTTGTACAATTTATTGATTTCTATTCTCTGTACTTTCAGAAATAAGAGCACAAATAATAATTGAATTATAATTTTTACTATTTCGATAATTTTAGGATTAACCTCAAATCCAAAAGCTAATCTTAAATTCTCGACTCTGCTAATTGTTATCAGACCATTAATTAATTGAATTTTTTCTCCTATATGAAGATTTTTGACAATTATTGATTTAGTAATCAAATCAATTAATACAATTATAAGTATCAATGCAATAAATCTGACACTGACGTTTTTAAGTCTTATCATAT
>JBNLCS010000771.1:0-3180 GCA_050303935.1 Bacteroidales bacterium | reverse complement strand
CCGGTTTATTAGCAATCAGATAATTGATCAAAGCGGTTTTTTGATTTTCAAAAACTAAGTATGCCGCCTGTAACACTCCTTCTGCAGGTTTTGAAATTGCTGTACTTATTTCTTTTGGTTTTTGTAAAATTTTTGAGGCTAATTTTCGAATTGCCGGCGGCATGGTTGCACTGAACATTAATGTTTGTCTGTTTTTAGGTAAATATGAAATAATTTTAAGAATATCTTCGTAAAAACCAATGTCAAGCATACGGTCTGCTTCATCTAAGATAAGAAATTTGAGGTCCTCAAATTTCAAATCCCCGGTGTTCAGCATGGCAATTAACCTGCCAGGGGTGGCAACTATTATTTCTATCCCCTCTTTAATGGCATTCAATTGTCTGGACCAATCCATGCCATCGCCCCCACCATATACAGCAATAGAATCAATTCCTGCAAAATAAGCCAATCCCCTCACCTGTTGGTCTATTTGAATTGCCAATTCCCGGGTAGGCACCAATATCATTGTTGTAGTAATCCCCGTTGTTTCTTTCAACATATGCTGAATAACAGGAATTAAAAAGGCAGCCGTTTTTCCGGTACCGGTTTGTGCACAGGCAATAATATCATCGCCTGTTAATATGTGTGGAATGGTCATTTCCTGAATAGGGGTTGTACTTTCAAACCCCATGTACGAGATAGACTCCATTAATTCTTCATCTAATCCAAGCTCTTCAAATTTCATGTAGTACTGTATTTTCTTTATTAGTTATGATCATTGTAATTGTAACATATTTTGGCGATCTGCCGATATTCGTTTAAATTAATACATCGCAAAGTTATAAAATGTTCAATAACTTCCTTTTAACCACCTTGTTTTAATTTTCACAATTTAAAATCCCCCTATTATGTCCACAGAAAAGTGACGTATAAAACTGTTTGGAAAACCACGTGCAAAAAAGATAATGGCCCTCCATATCAGGGGTGACGCGTCACTAGTGCATTAAGTTATAAATAACATGATTTATATTTTGTTTCATTCTTTTCTTTATGCAAGGCACAATTTGCAAAGCATAACCATAGCTACGGTTAAAAACCGTAACACGGCATAAATGAAAAAAGGGGCAAAATTATGTATGGTTATTTATGATTTGATGCACTAGTTCATAAAAATTAAATTTTTCAGGAATAATTTTAAATTCTATTGATTAATTTGTTATACAAATAAAACTAAAAAATGGCACGTTTTTTAAAAAATCGCAGTATTTCAAAAGGTCAGGTACCTGGAACACCTATTCTGATTGGAAGAAAGAAAATGGACATAGTTGAAATACATTTGTTTCAGTTCAATTGTGATTCAATGGTAGAGGAAAAATGTGAAAATATTGATAAAACACTGGAAATGATTTCAGAAAAACAGGTAAACTGGATCAACTTTTATGGAATTCATGATACAGATATCATTAAAAAAATAGGTGAAAAATTTAATCTGCATTCTATTCTGCAAGAAGATATAATGAATACGGATATTATGCCCAAATATGTTCCCGGTGACGATTATGATGCAATAATCCTTAAAATGCTTAATTATAATGATGAACAAAACAATATTTCAGCCGAACAAATTTCCCTGCTACTTGGAGAAAATTACCTGGTTACCTTACAGGAACAAAAAGGTGACGTTTTTAACCTTGTAAGGGACCGTATACGGAATAATAAAGGCAGGATCAGGAAAAGTGGTAACGACTATTTAGCATATGCATTAATGGATATTATTGTAGACAATTATTTAATTCTGATTGAAAAAATTGGAAGGCAAATTGAAGATTTAGAAGACACAATATTTTATTCAAATGACAATTCAACCGCGGAAAAAATTTACAAGTTTAAAATGGAATTAAACTTTTTAAGGAAATGTGTGAGGCCCTTAAAAGAGATTATCTTAAATCTAATAAAAACAGAAGATACCTTTTTTACAGATATAACCAAAACTTACCTGAATAACCTGAAAGATCAGATAGACCAAGCTATGGAGTCCATTGAGTTATATAGTAACATCCTTTCGGACCAACTAAGCATGTACCATACTAACGTGAACAACAAAATGAACCAGGTAATGAAGATATTAACTGTTTTTGCGTCTATATTTATTCCCCTAACCTTTATTGCCGGAGTTTATGGTATGAACTTTAAATATATTCCCGAATTAGACTATAAATATGCTTATTTTGTTTTCTGGGGCATAACCGCAATTATCGGTTTTTCTCTGTTTATCTATTTTAAAAGAAAAAAATGGTTTTAATTGTAATCATTTGTTAACAATACTGTAAAAATTATATCAGACTCATTATCTTTGCCCAAAAAACAAAAAATGAACCCACAAGCTGAAGAACTTAATGCTATAATCAGCGGGCAACATCCCGCTTTGTTTGAGATGTTATCGAATAAAGGAAAAAACATTTTCTTTCCTAAAAAAGGTATACTCGGACAGACTGCAGAAGCAAAAGGAAAAAAAATAAACGCTACTATTGGGGCTGCCATCGAGGATGATAATTCTCCAATGAGGTTACATTCCATTGAAAAGCAAATCAATATATCCCCTGCCATGGCATTTCCATATGCCCCCAGTTTTGGAAGACCTGATATAAGGCAAAAATGGAAAGAAATGATCTTTACTAAAAACCCAACCTTACAAGGTAAAAATATAAGTTTACCGGTTGTATCAAATGCATTAACACATGCGCTTAGTATGGTTGGATATATGTTTCTTGACGAAGGGGATGAAGTATTGGTATCTGATCTTTTCTGGGGTAACTATAATCTTATTTTTACACATGGCTATGGAACCAAAATAGTAAAATACACGTTGTTCGATGGTGAAAATTTCAATTTAAAATCTTTTGAAGAAGCTATACAGAAGATGTCTTCAAAAAGGAAATTCATTTTGTTAAATTTCCCAAATAACCCAACCGGATACTCACCAACAATTGAAGAAGCTAAAGAAATAGCCGCAATCTTGAAAAAAGATGCTGAAAAAGGAAACAAATTAGTTGTTGTAAATGATGATGCATATTATGGTTTGGTTTATGAAAATGGCATTGAATCAGAATCAATATTTGTCCAACTTGCAGATTTGCATGAAAACATACTGGCAGTTAAAGTTGACGGGCCTACAAAAGAAGATTATGTATGGGGGTTCAG